>CAKTSC010000173.1 GCA_934597465.1 uncultured Dysosmobacter sp. | reverse complement strand
CCCCCCCCCCCCCCCCCCCCCCCCCCCCCCCCCCCCCCCCCCCCCCCCCCCCCCCCCCCCCCCCCCCCCCCCCCCAATGTTATATTGAATAAATTAGGGTAAGAACAGCAATGCTGGAAACGACTACCCCGGGCCGGGAGGCCCGGTGCGACTGAGGGCGATGGAATGAGAACTGCGATCGTGGCGGACACCAACAGCGGCATCCTGCCGGAGGAGGCGGCGCGGATGGGGATCTCCCTGATCCCCATGCCCTTCCTCATCGACGGGAAGGAGTACCGGGAGGGGGAGGACTGCACCCCCGCCTTCTTCTTTGAGCGCCTGGCGGCGGGGGCAGAGGTGGCCACCTCCCAGCCCGGGCCCGGGGACGTGACGGAGCTCTGGGAGCGGCTGCTGGAGGAGAACGACGCCATCCTGCACTTCCCCATGTCCGCCAGTCTCAGCGGCTCCTGCCAGACGGCCAAGGCCCTGGCCCTGGACTATCCGGGGCGGGTCTTCGTGGTGGACAACCGGCGGATCTCGGTGACGCTTCTGGAGTCCGTCCGCAATGCCCAGCGGCTGCTGTCGGCGGGGCACAGCGCGGAGGAAGTCCACCGCATCCTGGAGGAGCGGGGCGGCGAGAGCAGCATCTACATCGCGGTGAACACCCTGGAGTACCTGAAGAAGGGCGGCCGGGTGACGGCGGCGGGGGCCGCCATGGGCACCCTGCTGAACCTGAAGCCAGTGCTGCAGATCCAGGGCGGGAAGCTGGACGCCTACAAAAAGTGCCGGGGCATGGCCGCCGCCTGCGACGCCATGCTCCAGGCCATGGCGCGGGATCTCACGGAGCGCTTCCCGGAGCGGGAGATGCGGCTTTTCGCCGTGTACTCCGGCGACCGGGGGACGGGGGAAGCGTGGCTGGCCCAGGTGCGGGCGGCCTTCCCGGAGCGGGAGGTGGAGCTGGCGGCTTTGCCTCTCAGCATCTGCTGCCACATCGGCAGCGGGGCGCTGGCCATTGCCTGCGCGGAGGTCTGAGGGCGCTAAAAGCTGAAATATGATGGAAAGGACACCCGGCCGGAGCTTAGCTCCGGCTGGGTGCCCTTTTTTGGCGGGTGCGGGGCGCGGGGTACAGGGAACGGGGCCTGGGCGCTGTTTGGCGGGGCGTAAAGCGGTTTCTACCGATGGAACGGGGGACTGAGAGGGGGGTGCGGGCTTTTTGGAAGGGGTAGCTTTTGGGATGGTCTGCTGACCCTCTCCGTCCTCGCTGCGCTCGGACACCTCTCCCGGAGGGAGAGGCAAGGGGGGCTTGGGCGGGGCGCGGCGGTTGGGGTGGGGTTTTTGCGGGGGAAGCGGGGCGGGGTGGAGCCCGCCCCCTACGCTTCTATCTTGGGATGTACAAGGATGGAGGGTCTTCCCTGCTTATGGAATCTGCGGGTGGGCGTCTTCCCTGCTCGTGGGGGCTGCTTTCCGGTGTCAGGGGCGGGAGTCACTCGAAGAGGTTTTGCCGGGACTGCAGATCCTTGATCTTGCGCCAGAGCTTTCCCGCGCCCGCGGCCAGGAGGATGGCCAGGAGCAGGTTTACGATGCCAAACTGGTGCAGGCCGTTGAAGCCCGCCAGGAGGTTCAGGGCCAGGATGGGCAGCACCAGGGCCAGGATGCGCCGGAGGTGGCGGATACGGGAACCGGTATCCGAGAAGAGCTCAAAGGGGCCGTCGTCCGTCCGCTTGCGGAGGTAGACCCAGCGGAACAGGTGCCCCACGTACTCCACCCCGGCCTCCGCCAGGAATTCCAGGTACTCCTGGGACTTGGGATCCCCCAGCGGATCCGCCAGCAGCTCCAGGCGGCAGCCATACTCCCCGGGGCGGCAGGGCTCAAAGGTGTAGCGGCAGAAGCCCACGCCCACCAGGGCCCAGCCCTGGGCGGCCATGTCGCTCAGCCACTCCTCCTCCCGGTCGAAATCCCAGGCCCAGAAAAGCTTATGTACGGTCTTCATCGGTCTTCCCTCCCAACAGTTTCTCCCCGTTTGCCACCAGCTCCCGAAGGCGGGCCAGCTCCCCCAGAAGGGCCTCCCGGCCCTGGGGGGTCAGCTGGTAGCGCTTCTGCCGCCCCGCCTGGGGCCCGGCGGCGATCCAGCCCCTCTCCAGAAGGGTATTCAGGGCGCCGTAGAGCGTTCCGGCGGCCAGGCGCACCCGGCCGGAGGACAGCTGCTCCGCCCGCTGCATGATGCCGTAGCCGTGGAGGGGCTCCGTCAGGGAGAGGAGAATGTAGTAGACAGCCTCCGTCAGGGGAGGGTTCGGCATGGGGATCAGCTCCTTATCGAACGACGTTATATCGGTTTCCGATATAGAATATATCGCAGGCCGATATATTTGTCAAGGGGAACATGGGGGTCTTGCGGGGAAATTTTTTCCTGGGGTGTCGGGAGGATTGGCGGGCGATGGCCGCCGGAAGATGGCGGGAGGGCGGAAAAAACCCCGTGCCGGGCGGCACGGGGTTTTGGATGCATTGGGGGGGAAAATTACTTGAGCTCGACCTTGCCGCCGACCTCTTCGACCTGCTTCTTGAGAGCCTCGGCCTCCTCCTTGGAGACGCCCTCCTTCAGAGCCTTGGGAGCACCCTCGACGGTAGCCTTGGCCTCGGCCAGGCCCTGGCCGGTGATCTCGCGGACGACCTTGATGACCTTGATCTTGGCGGCGGCATCGAAGCCGGTCAGGACCACGTCGAACTCGGTCTTCTCCTCAGCGGCGGGAGCGGCAGCGCCGGCGGCGGGAGCGGCCATAGCGGCGGCGGACACGCCGAACTCTTCCTCCAGAGCGTGGACCAGCTCAGAGAGCTCCAGAACGGTCAGGCCCTTGATCTCTTCGATCATAGCGGTAATCTTCTCAGACATGGTAATTGCCTCCTAATTTTTGAATTTGAAAAAATGTGGGGCCGAATTACTCGGCGGCGGGCTCCTCGGCGGGAGCGCCCTGCTTCTCGGCGATCTGCTTCAGGACGACGGCCAGGCCGGTGATGGGGGCCAGCATGGTGCCCAGAACCTGAGCCTGCAGGACGGGCAGCGCGGGGATGGAAGCCAGGGACTGGATGGTGGCGAGGTCAACGGGCTTGCCCTCCATGAAGCCGCCCTTGATCTCGAACTTGTCCTGGAGCTTCTTGGCGTAGTCGCTCATGACGCGGGCGGGAGCCACAACGTCCTCATCGCAGAGGGCCAGAGCGGTGGTGCCGTTCAGCAGGGGATCCAATTTCTCGAGACCGGTGTTGTTGAAAGCGAAGCGCAGCAGCGTGTTCTTGACCACGGCATAGTGGATGTTGGCCTCACGGCACTCCTTACGAAGCGCGGTGTCCTCCTCCACGGTGATGCCCTTGTAGTCAACGATGACGCCGGCGGAGGCTTTCTGCAGCTTCTCGGTGAGCTGTGCCACGATGGCCTGCTTCTCGCTTAAGACTTTTGCGTTAGGCATTCTTGGTTTCACCTCCATTGGAATTGTTGATGTGCCGCGCACATCGGGTCTCCAATGCGTTCAAAAAAAGGACGCCCTCATGTCCGCAGAAAGACACAAGGACGGTAGCGATCAAAATATGATGCCATCCTCGGCAGGACTTATGGCTTGCGCCACCTGCTGTCTTTGGAACGCACTGATTATTATATTCAAGGCCAGACGGAAAGTCAAGCCTCAAATATCACTTTTTTCGTCTAATCTCCCCCATAGCGAAGCTGCTCCGCAGCGAGCGAGCACCGCGCCGAAACTCGGCGCACCCGGCAGACCTCCGCCCCGGAGCCGCTTCCGCACGAAAGCAGGCATCCAGGCCAGCCGCCCGCAGGCGGCGCGTCCGCCTCGCAGAGTTTCCGCCGCCAAGGGCGGCGGAAAGGGTCAAAATCGTTTTTCCGGCGGCGTGTACGCCGGAAAAACTCCGCTCCCCGCGCGCCGGGGGCGCGCACACCAGTCCGCAGGCTGGTGGTGGGGGGTCTCCGGGGGGAGCGTCAGCTCCCCCCGGAAGCCGTATTAGACAAATTTGCTGGTGTTCATCTTGACGCCGGGGCCCATGGTGGAGGCGGCGACGCAGGACTTGATATACTGGCCCTTGGCGGCGGCGGGCTTGGCCTTGA
>CAKTSC010000172.1 GCA_934597465.1 uncultured Dysosmobacter sp. | reverse complement strand
CCCCCAACCTCCTCATTCTCAATTTTCAATTCTCCATTCTCCATTCCCCGCCAAACTTCACTCCCTTCCGTAGAATTTCCACCAAAAATTCCTGCTTGTATTTAAGATCTCGCCCCTCCGCTTGCTTTTTCCCCGGGAACCCGGTATAATTATGTGTTATCCCCCCACAGAAAGGAACCTGACCTTGAAGAAACATACTCCGAAATACCGGCTCTCCTGGCCCTGGGCGCTGCTCTGCGCCGTGCTGCTGGCGGGCTTCTATACCCTCCTCTGCCTCTGGGCCCAGCCCAACAGCTTCCGCAGCGTCCTGATCCTGCTCCGGGCCCAGCCCCTGCTCATCGTGCTGAACGCCCTGCCCGTGGGGCTGCTGATCCTGGCCTTCACCTGCCTTTTCCGCAACGTCTTCGGCGCGGCCTGCCTCATGGGCACCTGCTGCGCCCTGCTCTCCACCGCCAACCGCATCAAGCTGGAGGTGCGGGACGAGCCGGTCTTCCCCCGGGACTTCGCCCTCTTGAAGGAGGTCTACGCCGCCACCGGGGAGTATGCCATCACCTGGCCCTGGAAGGTCTTCGCCGTCATCGCCCTCTGCGCGGTGCTGACGGGTATCGCCGCGTGGTTCGTAGGGGTAAAGCCCTTCCCCTTTGCAAAGCTCCGGAACCTCTGGGGGCGGCTTCTGGGCTTCCTGCTGTCCCTGGGTGTCCTCATCGCCCTGATCTTCACCCTCTACGCCTCGGACGGGCTCTATAACTCCTTTACCGTCTCCAACGCCTACTACATCCCCTCGGTCTTCAACGAGCTGGGCTTCCCCTACTGCTTCTGCCACCAGTTCACCACCTATACCGTGGATAAGCCCGAGGGCTATAACCGCGCCCAGGCCGCCGCCTGGGACAGCGCCGGGACGGAGCCCCAGGAGGGCAGGCGCGTCCACGTCATCATGGTGATGAACGAGGCCTTCTCCGCCCTCTCCGAGGAGCCCGCCTTCACCTACACGGTGGAAACCGACCCCCTGAAGAACTACCACGCCCTCTCCGCCGATCCCCACGCCCTCTCCGGCCGCCTGGTGGTGCCGGGCTTCGCCGGCGGCACCGCCAACACGGAGTTCGACGTCCTCACCGGGATGCAGACCAATGCTCTCTCCTCCACCACCACCTCCGCCTTCCGGGCGGTGAACCGGAACCTGGACAGCGTCTTCCGTGTCTTCGCGGACGACGGCTACGAAACCCTCTTCCTCCACCCGGGCTACGACTGGTTCTATAACCGGGAGAACGTCTACCGCTGGCTGGGAGCCGAAGAGAGCCGCTTCATTGACAGCATGCCGGACGCCGAGTATAAGGGCTCCTGGGTGACGGACGACTACATGGCAGGGGAGATCGAGTCCGCCTTTGAGAGCGCCGTCTCCTCCGGCAGCACCTTCTATAACTACACCGTCACCATCCAGAACCACATGGCCTACACCGCCGCCAAGTATGGCGAGGGCCACGTCTCCCCGCCGGTGGAGACCAGCGCCTCCCTGAGCCCGGAGACAGAGACCATGCTCTCCGTCTACCTGGAGGGCCTCCGGGACGCCGACGCCATGCTGGGCCGCCTGACGGCCTACTTCTCCCAGACGGAGGAGCCGGTGCTCCTGGCCTTCTACGGCGACCACCTCCCCTACCTGGGGGACGGCCAGCTGGGCTACCGGGAGATCGGCTCCGAGGTGGCCCTGACGGAGTCCGACCGCAGTAACCCCATCTGCTCCTACGAGACCCCCTACCTCCTCTGGGTCAATGACGCCGCGGCGGAGGCCCTGGATTGGGAGAACGCCGTCTCCGCCCTGGAGCTCCCGGCGGACGGCCGCCTCAGCGCCTGCTTCCTGGGGGAGACGGTGCTGGAGCTGACGGGCCGGGAGCAGAGCAGCGCCTGGTTCGCCTTCCTCTCCCAGCTCCGGCGGGAGACGCCGGTGGTGCAGAAGGGCCTCTACGCCGCCGGGGACGGCAGCCTCCAGACCCTCTCCCAGCTGACGGAGGCCCAGCGGGAGGACATCGCCCGCTGGCGCCGCTGGAGCTACTATAAGCTCCAGCAGAAGGAGCTCTGGTGAAGGCCCGGAGCCGCCGGGCGGCCCTGAGCGGCGTCCTCTGCGCCCTGGCGGAGGTCTTGCTGCTCCTGGGCGGGCTCGTCCCCGCCGCCCTCTACGCCTGCCCCATCCTGGCCATGCTGGCGCTCCTCCCCCTGCGGGAGGAGTACGGCCCCAACGCCGCCCTGACGGCCTGGGCGGCGGTCTCCCTGCTGGCCCTGCTCCTCTGCCCGGATAAGGAGCTGGCCGGGGTCTACCTGGCCCTGGGCTGGTATCCCCCCCTGCAATCCCGCTTTGACGCCATCCGCCCCAGGCTCCTGCGCTCCGCCGCGAAGCTCGCCGCCTTCCTCCTCTGCACCTGCGTCCTCTACGCCGCCCTGGTCTTCCTCTTCCAGCTGGAGAGCGTGGTGCGGGAGCTGGCCGAAGCGACGCCCCTTCTCCTGCTCCTGCTGCTCCTCACCGGCTGCTTGGTCTTCCTCCTGACTGACGTTCTCCTCCGCCGCTTCGCCTCCCTCTGGCGGAAGACCCTCCGCCCCCGCTTCCTCCGCTCCTGACAAAAAAGCCCGGCCTCCCGGCCGGGCTTTCCCGCTTCCACTCCCAAACGCAGACACCCCAAAAAATGCAGAGAGCCAGCAGGGTTTCCCCTGCCGGCTCTCTCCTTACTCCTCCGGAGATGCCTTCCCCTCCCCATGCAGTCCCTGCCACAGCGACCGCGCCGCCGCCGGGCCCAGCACGGCGGCCAGCTCGCTCTCCTCCGCCTCCCGGATCCGCTTCACGGAGCCGAAGCGCTTGCGCAGCGCCTCCTGCCGCTTGGGCCCGATGCCCGGGATGCCGTCCAGTGCCGAGCGCAGGGCGCTCTTGCCATGCTTCTGGTGGTGGTAGGTGATGGCGAAGCGGTGGGTCTCCTCCTGGATCTGCCCGATGAGGGCGAACACCGCCTGCTGCCCGGCAATACCGATCTCCCGGCCCTCCGGGGTCACCAGGGCCCGGGTGCGGTGCCGGTCGTCCTTCACCATGCCGAAGATGGGCACGGTGCAGCCGAACTCCTCCGCCACCCGCCGGGCGGTCTGGGCATGGGTGATACCGCCGTCGATGAGGAAGAGATCCGGCAGCGGCAGGAACTTCTCATCTCCGTCCGCCGCCCGCTGCAGCCGCCGCCGGATGACCTCCGCCATGGAGGCGTAGTCGTCCGGATGCCCCTCCATATCCTTGATCTGGAAGCGCCGGTAGGCGCTCTTCAAGGGCCGCGTCCCCTGGTAGACCACCATGGACGCCACGATGTCCGCCGCCCCGGTGTTTGAGATGTCGAAGGACTCCATCCGCCCCGGCGGCTCCGGCAGCCCCGTCATGGCCTGCAGGAGCGCCAGGGTATGGTCGGATCGCTCCGCGTCGGTGGTGGCCCGCTCCACCTCCTCCGCCGCGTTCCGGCGGGCCATGGCCAGCAGCTCCGCCTTCTCTCCCCGCTGGGGCACGTGTACCCACACCCGGTGCCCCGCCCGGCGGGACAGGGCCTCGCTGAGCTCCTCGCAGTCCCCGGAGTCCGCCGGGAGCAGAATTTCTCTCGGCAGAATGGGCCGTGGCAGGTAGTACTGGGCGGTCACCGCCGCCAGGATCTCCCCCTCGTCCTCCTGGTTGTGGGCCCGGATCAGCTCCGTCTCCCGGCCGGTGAGCTGCCCGTCCTCCACGTGGAGCACGGCGCAGCAGTTCTTCCCGGCCCCCAGGGCAACGCCCCAGACGTCGGTGTCCGCGCAGATGCCCGCGATCACCGTCTGCCGCTTGCCCAGGGCCCCGATGGCAGCGGCCTGATCCCGCAGGGCGGCGGCCCGCTCGAATTGCAGCGCCTCCGCGGCCTCCTCCATCTCCGTCGTCAGCTCCCGGATGAGCTGCTTGCCCTTGCCCTCTAAAAGCGCCACCGCCTGCTCCATCCGCCGCCGGTACTCCTCCGCGCTCATGGCGGAGCGGCAGAAGCCGTCGCAGCGGCCCATGTGGTAGTTGAGGCAGGGCCGGTCGGCGTCCAGATCCCGGGGGAAGC
>CAKTSC010000171.1 GCA_934597465.1 uncultured Dysosmobacter sp. | reverse complement strand
GACGGCAGCTCCGTCCACGTGGCCCGGCAGCGGGCCGGGGCCTTCCTGGCCCTGGAGCATCCGGTGCAGGCGGACGTGGTCATCGGCGTGCCGGATTCCGGCCTGGACGCCGCCCTGGGCTACGCCCGGCAGAGCGGCATCCCCTACGGCATGGGCTTCATCAAGAATAAGTACATTGGCCGCACCTTCATTTCCCCCACCCAGGCCCTGCGGGAGAGCGAGGTCAGCATCAAGCTGAACCCCATCCGCTCCGTGGTGGCGGGGAAGAGGGTGGTCCTCATCGATGACTCCATCGTCCGGGGCACCACCTGCCGCCGGACCATCGACCTTCTCCGGAAGGCCGGAGCCCGGGAGATCCACATGCGGGTCAGCGCCCCGCCCTTCGTCTCGGAGTGCTACTACGGCACGGACATCGACGACAAGGACAAGCTCATCGCCACCCACCACAGCGTGGAGGAGATCGCGGAGATCATCGGCGTGGATTCTTTGGGTTACCTCAGCCTTGAAAATGTGGTAAAATTAGCTGACAGCACCAGCGGCTTCTGCACCGCCTGCTTCGGCGGCGGCTATCCCACCGCCCTGCCGGAGCCCGGCGGCAAGGATCGCTTCGAGTGCCCCATCAGCGAGAGGGAGGAAGCATGAGAAGCTATTCGGAAAGCTACCGCCAGGCAGGCGTGGATATCGAAGCCGGATATGAGGGCGTGAAGCGTATGAGAAAGCATGTGGAGCGTACCTTTACCCCCGGCGTTCTCTCCGGCATCGGCGGCTTCGGCGGCCTCTTCGCTCCGGCGTTTGCCGGGATGCGAACCCCCGTCCTGGTCTCCGGCACGGATGGCGTGGGCACCAAGCAGCGCATCGCCCAGCTCATGGGAAAACACGGCACCGTGGGCATCGACTGCGTGGCCATGTGCGTCAACGACATCATCTGCTGCGGGGCCAGGCCCCTCTTCTTCCTGGATTATCTCGCCATCGGCCGCAACGACCCCGCCCGGGTGGAGGAGCTGGTCTCCGGCGTGGCGGAGGGCTGCTGCCAGGCGGGCTGCGCCCTCATCGGCGGCGAGACCGCCGAGCACCCCGGCACCATGGCCCCGGAGGACTACGACCTCGCCGGTTTCTCCGTGGGCCTCGTGGAGAAGGACGCCATCCTGGATCCCGCCGCCGTCCGCGCCGGGGATGTGCTCCTGGCCATGCCCTCCAGCGGCCTCCACTCCAACGGCTACTCCCTGGTGCGGAAGGTCTTCGACGTGGAGCACGCCGACCTGGGGCGATACGTCCCGGAGCTGGGTACCACCCTGGGGGAGGCCCTGCTGACCCCCACGGTCATCTACGTGAAGCCTGTCCTGGCCGCCATCGCCGCGGCGGAAGTCCACGGCGTCAGCCATATCACCGGCGGCGGCTTCTATGAGAACATCCCCCGTTCCCTCCCGGAGGGCCTCTGCGCCCGGATCGAAAAGGGAAATGTCCGAACCCCCGCCATCTTCCCCCTGCTCCAGCGGACGGGGGATATCCCGGAGCGGGATATGTTCAACACCTACAACATGGGCGTCGGCATGACCCTGACCGTCAGCCCCGAGACGGCGGACGCCGCCCTCCGGGCCCTGCGCGCGGGCGGCTGTGACGCCTACGTCCTGGGGGAGATCGTCCCCGGGGAGGAAAAGATCGCCCTCATCTGAAAGGGGAGGAAGCATGGAAAAGGCAAGGATCGCGGTGCTGGTCTCCGGCGGCGGCACGAACCTCCAGGCCCTGCTGGACGCGGCGGCGGAGGGAAAGCTCCCCCATGGGGAGATCGTTCTCGTGGTCTCCGACCGGAAGGGGGCCTACGCCCTGGAGCGGGCCCGGCGCTTCGGCGTCCCGGGGGAGACCCTGGTGCCCCGGGCCCTGGGAGGGCGGGAGGCCTTTGAGGCCGCCCTCTCTCAACTTCTTGCCGGGTACCGGGCGGATCTTGTCATCCTGGCGGGCTTCCTCACCATCCTCTCGCCGGACTTCACCGCCCGCTGGCCCCGGCGCATCCTGAATGTTCACCCCTCCCTGATCCCGTCCTTCTGCGGGAAGGGGATGTACGGTCTGAAGGTCCATGAGGCCGCCCTGGCCAAGGGCGTCAAGGTGACGGGGGCGACCGTCCACTTTGTGAACGCCATCCCAGACGGGGGAGAGATCCTCCTCCAGAAGGCGGTGGCCGTCTGCCCCGGCGACACGCCGGAGGCCCTGCAGCACCGGGTGATGGAGGAGGCGGAGTGGCAGCTCCTGCCCCAGGCAGCGGAGATGCTCTCCGCTGAGATCGTGAAAGAGAGGGAAAGCGTATGAGAGACTTCCTGCAGTTCCTGCGTGAGACCAGCTACCCCGGACGGGGCATCGCCGTGGGCCGGGACCGGGTCTACTACTTCATCATGGGCCGCAGCGCAAACTCCCGGAACCGTGTCTTCGTCCCCACGGAGGACGGCATCCGCACGGAGGCCTATGACCCCACGAAGCTGGAGGACCCCAGCCTGATCATCTACCATCCGGTCCGCCGGGTGGGGGATACCCTCCTTGTCACCAACGGCGACCAGACGGACACCATCCGGGACTACCTCCTCGCGGGCAAGTCCTGGGAGGAGGCCTTGGCCACCCGGGAGTTTGAGCCCGACGCCCCCAACTACACCCCCCGCATCTCCGCCCTGCTGGCAGCCGACGGCAGTTTTCGGATGTCCATCCTGCGGCGGGAGACGGACGGCAGCTGCCGCCGGGACTTCTTCGCCTATCCCCCCTGCGGGGCAGGAGAGGGCCGTTTCCTCAGCACCTATCAGGGGGACGGCGATCCGCTGCCCAGTTTCCAGGGTGAGCCTATGGCCATCGACCTGCCGGAGCCGGAGGCAGTCTGGGCGGCCCTGGATCCGGAGAATAAGATCTCCCTCTATGCCAATGTGGGCGGGACCGTCCGCATCTTCAACAAAAATCTGGGGGACTGACCCCAGCTGCCCGGCGCGTTCCGCCGGGCAGCTACGTTTCTGCAAGGAGGCAGTCTATGAAGCTCATGGTCATCGGCGGCGGCGGGCGGGAGCACGCCATCATCCGCAAGCTGAAGGAAAACCCGGCGGTGGAGGTGATCTACGCCCTCCCCGGCAACGCCGGCATGGGGGAGGCCGTCCCTGTCCCGGAGATCGGGGCCAAGGACATCCCCGCCCAGGTGGCCTTCGCCCGCTCCCACGGCGTGGACTACGCCGTGGTGGCCCCGGACGATCCCCTGGCCCTGGGGGCGGTGGACGCCCTGACGGCGGCAGGCATCCCCTGCTTCGGCCCGGACGCCAGGGCCGCCGTCATTGAGAGCAGCAAGGCCTTCGCCAAGGATCTCATGCGGAAGTACGGCATCCCCACCGCCCGCTACGAGACCTTCTCCGACCCGGAGAGCGCCTGCGCGTACCTGGAGAACTGCGCCCTTCCCATCGTGGTGAAGGCCGACGGCCTGGCCCTGGGCAAGGGCGTGGTCATCGCCACGACCCGGGAGGCGGCCAGGGCCGCCGTCCGCTCCCTGATGGAGGACAGGGTCTTCGGCGCCTCCGGCGACCGGGTGGTCATCGAGGAGTTTCTGACGGGCCCGGAGGTCTCCGTCCTCTGCTTCACCGACGGCGTCACCGTTAAGCCAATGGTCTCCTCCATGGATCATAAGCGGGCCGGGGACGGCGACACCGGCCCCAACACCGGCGGCATGGGTGCGGTGGCCCCCAATCCCTACTACACCCCGGCCATCGCCGAGACCTGCCGGGAGACCATCTTTCTGCCCACCGTCCGGGCCATGGCGGCGGAGGGCCGCCCCTTCCGGGGCTGTCTCTACTTCGGCCTGATGCTGACCCCGGACGGCCCCAAGGTCATTGAGTACAACTGCCGCTTTGGCGACCCGGAGACCCAGGTGGTGCTCCCCCTGCTGGAGAGCGACCTTCTCACCGCGATGCAGGCCTGCACGGCGGGAACGCTGGCGGAGACCGAGGTGAGGTTCTCCCCCCGCTCCGCCTGCTGCGTGGTGCTGGCCTCCAATGGCTACCCCGGGAAGTATGAGACCGGCTTCCCCCTGACCATGACGCCGGAGGCCGCCGCCCACACCTACATCGCCGGAGCCA
>CAKTSC010000170.1 GCA_934597465.1 uncultured Dysosmobacter sp. | reverse complement strand
GGGTGCTTGGTGGTCTCGGAGAACTCGGCGGAGTTGGCGTCCTCCCAGCCCAGGACGTGGCGGGCGAACTCCGTCACCGCCATCTGCATCCCCAGGCAGATGCCAAGGTAGGGGACGTGGTTCTCCCGGGCGTACTGGGCCGCCAGGATCATGCCCTCGATGCCCCGGCCGCCGAAGCCGCCGGGCACGAGAACGCCGCCGCAGCCGGCAAGGCTCTCCCGGATGTTCTCCGCCGTCAGGGTCTCGGAGTCCACCCAGCGGATGGTGACGGTGGCGTCGTGGGCGGTGCCGGCGTGGTGCAGGGCCTCCACCACGGAAAGGTAGGCGTCGTGGAGCTGGGTATACTTGCCCACCAGGGCGATCTCCACCCTCCGGTGGACGTTCTTCTCCCGCTTCACCATGGCGCTCCACTCCCGCAGGTCGGGCTGGGGGGTGATGAGGCCCAGCTTGCGGCAGACCACATCGTCCAGTCCCTCCTTGGCCAGCAGCAGGGGAACTTCATAGAGAGTCTCGGCGGTGGTGTTCTGGATGACGCAGTCCGGCGTCACGTTGCAGAAGAGGGCGATCTTCCGGCGCACGTCCTCCCCGATGGGCTCGTCGCAGCGGCAGACCAGGATGTCCGGCTGGATGCCGAGAGAGAGGAGCTCCTTCACGGAGTGCTGGGTGGGCTTGCTCTTCTGCTCGCCGCTGCCGGGGATGGAGACGATGAGGGGCACGTGGATGAAGAGCACGTCCCCCATAGGACGCTCGGAGCGGATCTGGCGGATGGCCTCCAGGAAGGGCTGGGACTCGATGTCGCCCACGGTGCCGCCGATCTCGGCGATGACCACGTCCACGTCCTCCTCCGCCATGGCGTAGACCCGGGACTTGATCTCCCCGGTGATGTGGGGGATGATCTGCACCGTGGCGCCCAGGTAGTCGCCCCGGCGCTCCCGGTTCAGAACGTTCCACCACACCCGGCCGGAGCTGACGGAGGCGTTGCCGGAGAGGTCCTCGTCCACGAAGCGCTCATAGTGGCCCAGGTCCAGGTCGGTCTCGGCGCCGTCCTCGGTGACGAAGACCTCCCCGTGCTGGAAGGGGCTCATGGTGCCGGGATCCACGTTGAGGTAGGGGTCGAACTTCTGGTTGCGCACCCGGAGGCCCCGCTGCTTTAAGAGCCGTCCCAGGGACGCCGCGCAGATGCCCTTCCCCAGGCCGGACACCACGCCGCCGGTGACAAAGATGAATTTCGTGGACATAGTTTCTCTCCTCCATATCCTGCGCTCCGGGGGCGAAGGCCTCCGGAACACATTAAATTAGCAGATAACAGACCCGTGCCCGATCCCTCCCGGAAAAAGGAAAAGGCGATGCCGGGGGAGGGCAGCTTCCTTTCCGGCCCCGGGTGGGGGCGAAAGGGGTGAAAAGTCCCTCTCTCGTGAGGGGAGAGACTTCTCGGCTGCGATCCGCGGTATCGCCGGTGTTCGATTGTTCACCGCGGCCGAAGCCGCGAACCGCCGCGTGAAGGCGTTTCCCGAAACGGTATTCGGTATCCCGCCGCCGGAAGCCCGCTCCCGGCATGGCAAAAAAATACTGTAACAGTATAGTACGGCGCTTTCCTCCTGTCAAGCCGTCACTTTGCGCGAGCGCCAAGGAAAAAACACGAAATTTCCGCCGATTATTTGTGCGTTTTGCCGGTTGACTTTCGCAGTTTAAAGCTTTATACTCCAAAACATCAAAGCAAGCCGGACACCGGCGGAAAGGAGACGCGCCATGATGACCAAGACCCGTAACAGCATGAACGCCCTGTCCGCCTCCTTCCTGTTTATTGGGGTCCGCTTTGCGGGCCTGTATTACCGTGCCTATTCCAAGCAGGAAAAGAATCTGTCAGAAGACCTCAGATGACGCGGCCCAAAGGATCATTGTAAGGGAAGCGGCTCTGTCCTTCGGACAGGGCCGCTTTTGATTTTTGGAAGAAACCACATTCGCCAAAAGAAAAGGAGATCGTAAACATGAAGAAGTTACTCGCTCTGGCGCTGAGCGCCGCCATGACACTGTCTCTTGCCGCCTGCGGCGACAGCGGCACCCCCGCTGCCTCCGGTTCCGGCTCCGCCGACTCGGATGGGCAGACCTTCACCGTGGGCGTCTGCCAGCTGGCCCAGCACCCGGCCCTGGACGCCGCCACCCAGGGCTTTGTGGACGCCCTGAAGGCCGAGTTCGGCGATGCCGTGGACATCCAGGTGCAGAACGCCGGCGGCGAGGTCACCAACTGCTCCACCATCATCAACGGCTTCGTCTCCAACGGCGTGGATCTGATCCTGGCCAACGCCACCGCGCCCCTGACCACCGCCGCCTCCGCCACCAGCGATATCCCCATCCTGGGCACCTCCATCACCGACTACGCCTCCGCCCTGGAGATGGACAGCTGGACGGGCGTTACCGGCCGCAACATCTCTGGCACCACTGACCTTGCCCCCCTGGACGGCCAGGCCGCCATGCTGCAGGAGCTCTTCCCCGACGCCAAGACCGTGGGCCTGCTCTACTGCTCCGCCGAGGCCAACAGCCAGTATCAGGTGGATGAGATGACCAAGCTCCTCACTGCCATGGGCTACACCTGCACCCCCTTCGCCTTCACCGACAGCAACGACGTGGCCTCCGTGGCCCAGGCTGCCTGCGATGCCTCCGACGTCCTCTATGTCCCCACCGACAACAAGGCCGCTGAGAACACCGAGGCCATCGCCAACGTGGTGCTGCCCGCCGGTGTCCCCGTGATCGCGGGCGAGCAGGGCATCTGCGCCGGCTGCGGCGTGGCCACCCTCTCCATCGACTACTATGAGCTGGGCACCATCACCGGCCAGATGGCCGTGAAGATCCTCAAGGGCGAGGCCGACATCTCCACCATGGCCGTGGAGTCCGCCCCCAACGTCACCAAGATGTACAACGCCGCCAACTGCGAGGCCCTGAACATCACCGTTCCCGAGGACTACTCTCCCATCGAAGGCTGATCCATTCCCCGCGGGGGAGGGGCACTGCCCCTCCCCCTGGAATCGCGTTTCCCGGGGGTCCCGCCAGCGGCGGACAAGCGCCCTTGTCCGCCGCTGGCAGGACCCGCCTGAACTCACCGAAAAGGATGGTCGCTCGTTATGAATTTCTTCACCGCTTTGCTGAATTCCCTGCCCGGCGCCGTGGGGCAGGGCCTGATCTGGGGCCTGATGGCCATCGGCGTCTACCTCACCTTCCGCATCCTGGATGTGGCGGACCTCACCGTGGACGGCTCCCTCGCCACCGGCGGCGCCGTCTGCGTCATGCTGATCCGGGGCGGCGTCAACCCCTGGCTGGCCGTGCTGGCGGCCTTCGCCGCCGGAATGCTGGCGGGCCTTGTGACGGGCTTTTTCCACACCAAGTGCGGCATCCCCGCGATCCTCGCGGGCATCCTCACCCAGCTGGCCCTCTACTCCATCAACCTGCGGATCATGGGGGGCAAGTCCAACCAGACCGTCAGCGTGGATAAGTATGACCTGCTGGCCTCCCAGCGCTATGTCCGGGAGCTGGGGCTCAATAACCCCCTGCCCCTGACCCTGCTGATCCTGGCGGTGGTCATCGGCATCCTCTACTGGTTCTTCGGCACGGAGAAGGGCTGCTCCATCCGGGCCACCGGCGCCAACCCCAGCATGGCCCGGGCCCAGGGCATCAACACCAACGCCAACATCGTGCTGGGCCTGGCCCTCTCCAACGGTCTTGTGGCCTTCTCCGGCGGGCTTCTGGCCCAGTATCAGGGCAGCGCGGACGTGAACATGGGCCGGGGCGCCATCGTCATCGGCCTGGCCGCCGTCATCATCGGCGAGGTGATGTTCGGCAAGCTCTTCCGGAACTTCGCGCTGCGGATGCTCTCTGTGGGCATCGGCGCCATCATCTACTACATCGTGCTGCAGGTGGTGCTGCAGCTGGGCCTCAACACCAACGACCTCAAGCTCATCAGCGCCCTGATCGTGGCCGTCTTCCTGGCCATCCCCTACTGGAAGAGCAAGCTCACCCATGTGAAGGTGGCCCCCGCCGCCGGGAAGGGAGGCAGCACCCATGCTTGATCTGAAAAACGTCTCCAAGACCTTCCATCCGGGCACCGTCAACGCCCGGACGGCTCTGAACGACCTGACCCTCCACCTGGACGAGGG
>CAKTSC010000169.1 GCA_934597465.1 uncultured Dysosmobacter sp. | reverse complement strand
ATGAAACAGGAGTGATTGACTATGGTTCGCTTGATTCTGGGAGTGAAGGGCTCTGGCAAGACCAAGCAGCTCATTGAAATGATCAACAACGCCGCGAAGGACGAGCCCGGCAGCGTGGTCTGCATCGAGGCCGACTCCGCCATGATGTTCGACATCCACTATCAGATCCGCCTCATCGACGCCAAGGAGTACCAGCTGGGCAGCAAGGACGCCTTCCGGGGCTTCGTCAGCGGGCTCTACGCCGGGAACTACGACATCTCCCATGTGTTCGTGGACAACCTGGGCAAGGCCATCAAGGCCGACTCCATGCAGGACATTGAGGATCTGCTGAACTGGATGGACGTTTTCGGCGAGAAGAACAATATCAAGTTCACCGTCACCCTCAGCGCCGATCCCGAGACCATCTCCGAGGATCTGCGGCGCTTCCTGTAAAAGGCAGCCGAAAGCCCCGCCGTTTCCGGCGGGGCTTTTTGTCGTTTTCCGGGAAATGCCTCTTCCCTTCCAGGCGGGGGCTGTGATAGAATAGCGAAAAAATCCTGAAAGGAGCATTTTCATGATCTCTCTGGAGAACGCGGCCCTGATTCTGCAGGGCGGCTCCTTCCGCTGCATGTTCAGTGCCGGGGCGCTGGATGTGATGATGGAGCACGGGCTCTGGTTTTCCTACGTCAACGGCGTCAGCGCCGGGGCCCTCAGCGGCTGCAACTACGTCTCCCGCCAGCCGGGGCGCACCCGGCGGGTCAACGAGACCTTCTGCACCGACCCGGAATTCCTGAGCCTGCGCAACCGCTTTCGGGCCGGGGGCGTTTTCAATTTCCCCTTCCTCTTCCGGGACGTGGGGGAGCGCTTCCCCATGGACTGGGAGGCCCTGATGAACTCGCCCCAGCGCTTTGAGGCGGTGGCCACGGACTGCCTGACGGGGCAGGCGGCCTACTTCTCCAAGGACGAGGTGCCCCGGAAGGAGTTTGAGCTGGCGTGCATGGCCTCCGCCAGCATGCCGGGCTTCAGCGACATGATCCGCATCCGCGACGTGCCGTATCTGGACGGCGGCTGCGCTTGCCCCGTGGCCTATCAGCGGGGCTTTGACCTGGGGTACGAAAAGGCGGTGATCATCATGACCCGGCCCAAGGGCTACCGCACCCCCAAGCCCCGGAAGAGCGAGGGGAAGATCTGGCGGCGGCTCTACAGCCGCTACCCCGCCTTCTGCCGCCGGCTGGAGGACGAGGAGCGGGTCTACAACCGCCAGTACGAGGAGCTGGAGCAGCTGGAACGGGAGGGGAAAGTCTTTCTCATCCGGCCCACGGGCCGGGTGAAGGTGGGCCGCCTGGAGCGGGATCCCCAGCGGCTGGAGGCCCTGTATCTGGAGGGCCGCCGGGTGATGCTGGAGCAGCTGCCGGCCCTGCTGGCCTATCTGGGCCGGGAGGAGGCCCCGACGGAGGGGCAGGACTGACCCCTGGAAAAGCGAAGAAAGGACTGGCCGCCCGTGGGGCGGCCAGTCCTTTTCTCTTGGAAGACGCTCAGAGCAGGGGGGCGCCGGCGCTGACGGTGCGGCTCTGCTGGTTTTGGTAAGCCACCGGCCGGGTGGCCAGGGTCAATGCCAGGAGGAGCCAGAGGAGGAGCCACATCAGTCCCTCCGGCAGGCCCAGGCCGCAGATGCCCGCCTCCAGCGCCGCGGCCCCCAGCAGGGCCTTGCCGGCGGCGGAGAGGAGGGTGAGGGCGGGATCCTCCGCAAAGCCGTAGGGGACCAGGGCAAGGCTGCCCAGGACGGCCCCCAGAAGGGTCACGAAGAGGATCCTCAGCAGGGCGTAGAGCCAGTCCAGCCGGGGGACGGAGCGATCCGACAGGAGATCCCGCCCGGCGGAGCGGAGGGCCGCCTCCTCCATGGCCCGGCTCAGGCCGGAGGCGTCCGCCACGTCCAGGAAGACGCCGCCGGTGCTCCCGGCGATGCGCTGGAGCAGGTGCTCGTCGGCATCCCCCAGGCCGACGGTGCTGACGCTGACCCCCGCCTTCTGGTAACGGCGCAGGAGGGAACGGATGGGGTGGAAGAGGCCCACGTCGGTGGCGTAGCCGTCCGTCAGCAGCACCACCCGGGGGGAGGTGCCGCCGTCCCAGACGCCGCTCTCCCGGTTATCCAGCACCTGGGTCAGGGCGGCCTGGATGGCCGTCTGGCCGCCGGCCTGGGGCTCCAGGGCCGGGACGCCCTCCGACACCGGGGCCATGGGCTTCACCAGGGCGGGGCCGTCCGCAAAGCGGTAGACCATGTAGGGGAAGTCCGGCGCGGCGTCGGAGAGCAGCTCCGAGATGGCCCGGTAGCGCTGGCCGTCGGGGTCGCTGCCGCTCATGGAGCCGGAATCGTCGATGACGAAGACGTAGGAGGTGGGGGCTACCTGCTGGCGGCGGAAGTCCGTGCCGTAGAGCCACTGGAAGAGGGCCCCCAGGCCGAAGAGCAGCGCCGCCCCCAGCAGGCAGAGGAGCAGGGCCAGGCCGCTGCCCCCGCCGGTGAGGGGCTCGCCCTCGAAGATCCCGGCAGCGTGGCTGTAAAGGAAGATCACCGCCGCCAGCAGGGCAAAGAGCAGGGCGAACTGCAGGCCCATCATCACGGGCCGGGGCAGGCTGGGCCCCAGGGCAGCCTCCAGCAGCCGCCCCAGGAGGAAGGCGGCGAGGCCCGCCGCGGCGGAGACGGCCAGGAGGGGCAGATCCAGCGCCGTCCGGCGGCCGCTCCGCCGGGGCCCGGCGGCGCGGGGGGCAGGCCGCGCCGGACGGACGGGCCGGGCGGGGCGGGCGGGGGGACGTTTCGGGGGGCGGGGAGCCATGGGCATTCCTCCTTGCCGCCGGGGCAGGCCCGGCGGGTGGTTTTGGGGAAGGGGTCAGTTCCGGCTGACGGTCTGCTTGCGCCAAAGATAGGTGTCGTCATGCCAGCCGCTGTATGTCACATGGAAGGTGAGGTCATTCATGGCCTTGGTAAATTCGTCATTGAAGCGGTCGTAGTCCGCCCGGGATTCAAACTGCAGAGTGAGGGTGGCGGAACCGTCCCGCTCCGCCTGGGCGCAGAGTTCCCGGAGCCAGGGCTCCAGGGCGTCCCCGGTACGGACATACCGGCCCATCCGGGCGTAGTAGGAGCCATCCGAGGAGTCGGCCTCCGGCAGGGTAAAGTTGTCCGTAATGTAGCTGCGGAGGATATACGGGGCAGCGACGACCTGGCGAGGGACATTGCATTTGCGGAAATAGCATTCATGGGGCTCATCCGGGAAGGGCACGTCGGATGTCACGTCTACATCGCTGAATTCCCCGTCGATGCGGATGCAGTTCCAGGCGTGCCCGGCGCCGCCGTCCCGGGCGTCGCCGGAGAGGAGGAAGGTGGTAAGGCCCATCTCCTCGGCGATCCACTTGAAGCCGCGGCTGATGCCGTCGCACTTGGAAACGCCCTTCACCAGGGAACCGTAGGCACTCCCGGCATGGGCGGCGTCGGCGTCGTAGACGCAGTTGGCGTTGAGGTAGCGGATGGCGGCCAGCTCCCGCTCCCACTCGGAGAGGCCCTGGGCCTGGGCCGCCACCCGTCGGGCCACCTCGGCACACTGTCTGACCCACAGGCGGTAGTCTTCCTCCCGCAGGCCGTAGTTGACGGTGATGTACCGGATCTCCCCATCACTGCTGTGAGAGGTGTAGCGGGAGTCATCCGCCAGCTGCATGACCTCCGGGCAGTCGTACTCCGCCAGGAAGAAGAGGAGCTGCAGCCCCTCCTTCGTGACGGGGTTGGGGAAGGTCACCTTCTCCCGGAAGTCCATGATAGCACGGTAGAGGGTGCAGAAGTTCTCCAGGGCAGCGTCGTCCAGCTGCTGGAGGTACCAGCGGAGATCAAAGTGGGGGATCAGGGCCTCCGCCTCCGCCCGGACGGCGCTGGGGGCGGGAGCGGCGCTCCGGGACGCGGCAGCGCCCTGGGAGGTGACGGGATCCGGACGGGAGGGCGTCCTTCCGGCAGGGTTCAGCAGGTAGCCCGCCAGGAAGCAGACGCACAGCAGCGCCGCGAAGAGCAGGGCCTTGGAGGGGCCCCGTCTCCGGCGGCGGGGCGGGCGGATCTCCCGGGTCACGGGGGGCGTCCGGACACCGGTGGCAGAGCCGGACGGGGCGGGACGGGGGGGATAGCCCGGGGG
>CAKTSC010000168.1 GCA_934597465.1 uncultured Dysosmobacter sp. | reverse complement strand
GAGATGTGCAAGGGCAGCGACATCGGCAAGTTCACCGGCTACTACTATACCGCCTCCATGGCCGCCCAGGTGGTGACGCCGGTGCTGGCCGGCACCCTGATGCGCCATGTGAGCTATAAGATCCTCTTCCCCTACGCCGCCCTGTTCGTGGCTCTGAGCTTTGTCACCATGTGCTTCGTCCGCCATGGCGACAGCAAGGCCGAGGCCAAGCGGGGCCTGGACGCCTTCGAGGAAATGGACTGATCTCCCAAAGGAAGTGTACCCCATGAAGAGAAACACCAAGATCGCACTGCTGGCGGCCTCCGCTGCACTGCCCATGGCGGGCCGCCTGCTGCTGGACGGCCGCCGGGGCCAGCCCGGCTGGGACAAGCTCCTGGACTGGCGCTACGCCCACCGGGGCCTTCACGACAACAACGGCGGCGTGCCGGAAAACAGCCTTGCCGCCTTCCGCTTAGCGGCGGAGAACGGCTTCGGCGCGGAGCTGGATGTCCACCTGACGGCGGACGGGCAGCTGGCCGTCATTCACGACAGTGACCTCCAGCGGGTCTGCGGCCAGGAGGGAAAGGTGGAGGAGCTGACCTACGAGGCCCTCTCCCAGTACCGCTTACTGGGCACGGAGGAGCGCATCCCCCTCCTCTCGGAGGTCCTGTCCCTCTTTGCCGGGGTCGCTCCCCTCATCGTGGAGCTCAAGCCCATCCGGGGCAACGAGCCGGAGCTGGCGGAGAAGACCTGCGCCCTGCTGGATACCTTCCCGGACCTCAGCTACTGCCTGGAGAGCTTCGACCCCTACGCCGTCCTCTGGCTGCGGAGAAACCGGCCCGAGCTCATCCGGGGCCAGCTCTCCCAGGACTTCCTCCGCGCCCCCGACCATCCCAAGCTCCTGGCGAGCTTTATGCTCTCCACCCTCTTCTCCAACGCCTGGACCCGGCCGGACTTTGTGGCCTGGCGCTGGCAGGACCGCAGGAGCCCCTTCCGCGCCCTCTGCTGCCGGGGCTACCGGGTCCAGGGGGTCTACTGGACCCTGACGAGCCCGGAGCAGCTGCTCTCCGCCGAGCGGGAGGGCGCCCTCGGCATCTTTGAGGGCTTCCGCCCCGCGTCGCCCCACCGGGGAGGTGCCATATGAACCGCCCGGAAAAGGAGGCCAAAAAGCAGGCCGTGAAGCGGGAGAAACGGGCCTTCCAAAAGGCCATCCAGATGGAGCTCCGGGAGCATAAGAGCTCTTTCCTCGTCTTCTCCGTGCTCCGGGTCCTTGTAATCGTCTCCCTGGTCCGGCAGATCATGCTGGGCAGCTACGAGAGCGCCTTCTACTGCGCTCTGGCCCTGGCGCTCCTCTATGTTCCCAGCTGGGTCCAGGTGCAGCTGCGCATCGAGCTGCCCCCGGCCCTGGAGATCTCGGTGCTCTGCTTCATCTTCGCGGCGGAGATCCTGGGGGAGGTCCACGCCTTCTACGTCCGCATCCCCGGCTGGGACACCATGCTCCACACCATCAACGGCTTCCTGGCCGCCGCCGTGGGCTTCTCCCTGGTGAAGCTCTTAAACGACAGCAAGAAGATCACCTTCGACCTCTCGCCCTTCTACCTGTCTCTTGTGGCCTTCTGCTTCTCCATGACCATCGGCGTCCTCTGGGAGTTCTTTGAGTTCAGCATGGACTGGTGGTTCGGCGCGGACATGCAGAAGGACACCGTCATCCACGCCCTCCACTCCGTGACCCTGGACCCCACGGCCTCCAACAAGGTCGTCACCATCCCGGACATCACGGAGGTGACGGTGAACGGCCAGGACCTGGGTCTCGGCGGGTATCTCGACATCGGCCTCATCGACACCATGAAGGACCTCTTCGTGAACTTCATCGGGGCCGTGGTCTTCTCCGTGGGCGGCTTCTTCTACCTGAAGAGCCACGGCAAGCGCCAGGCCGCCATCCAGGGCTTCGTCCCGGATGTGAAGGCGGAGGACGCCGACTTCCTCCGCAAGGCCCGGACGGAGCTTGCCCAGGAGGAACCCCTTCCGGAGGAGCTGCCCATCCCGGATGTCCCGTCCGAGTGGGAGGGCGCCCTCCCCACGCCGGAGGACCCCGCCCGCCGGGAAGAATGAAAAAAAGCACCTGCCTTCCGGCAGGTGCTTTTCCTTCTATGGGGCTTACTCCTCGCCCATGGGGGCGCCGCACTGGGGGCAGAACTTGCTGTCAGACTCGGTGCCGCAGATGGGGCAGGTCTTCCCGGCCTTGGCCTCGGGCTCGGCGGCGGGGGCGGCCTCTTCCTTCACGGGCTTGCTGGCCTCCAGCTCCGCGATCTTGGCCTTGGAGGCGGCCACGGCCTCCACCAGGTCCTTCACGGCCTCGGGGATCTCCCCGGAGTACTCGTTGACGAACCACTCGCCGATGTTGCGGTAGCTCTTGTCGATGTCCCGCTGCTCGGAAGCGATGGCCACGTTGATCTTGGCCACCTCGGTGGCGTCCTTGGCCTTCTCCCCTGCTGCCACGGCGAACTCGCCGGCGGCGGCGGCCAGATCCTTTGCCTTCTTGCTGAGATCGTCAAAAAATGCCATGATGCTATCTCCTTTCGGCGAATCGCCTTGTGTTTTTGGGCTTGGGTTCCTTTTTGTGGTACTCAGTATACCCCAGCGAAACGGAAAACGCAACCGTTTTTCCCGATGTTTACACAACGTTTTCATTCCGTTTTCCGTCTGTTCTCAGTTTTTTCCTCACGCCTCTTCCCAGGCCCGGGCCCGCTCCACGGCCCGCTGCCACCGCCGGTACTCCCTCTCGCAGTCCTCCCGGGGGCGCAGGGGGGTGAATACGTGCTGGCTCCGGCGGAGCTTCTCCAGCTCCCCGGTATCGCGCCAGACCCCCGCGGCAAGGCCCGCCAGAGCCGCCGCGCCGAAGGCCGTGGTCTCCACCTGGGCGGGGCGGTCTACCGGGATGCCCAAGAGATCCGCCTGGATCTGCATCAGGATATCGCTGACGCTGGCGCCGCCGTCCACCCGCAGGGCGGGGATGGGGCAGGGGGCGTCGGCGTTCATGGCCCGGACGAGATCCACCACCTGCAATGCGATGCCGTCCAGCACCGCCCGGGCCAGGTGGGCCCGGGTGCTGCCCCGGGTGAGGCCCAGGATGGTGCCCCGGGCGTACATATCCCAGTAGGGGGCCCCCAGCCCCGTGAAGGCCGGGACGATAACGACGCCCCCGCTGTCCGGCACGCTCTCGGCCAGGTGGTCGCACTCCGGGGCGGCGTCGATGAGCTTCAGCTCGTCCCGCAGCCACTGGATGGTGCTCCCGGCGTTGAAAACGCTGCCCTCGAGAGCATAGCAGGTCTCCCCGCCGATGCTCCAGCCCACGCTGGTGACAAGGCCCGCCCGGGAGCGCACGGCCTCCCGCCCCACGTTCATCAGCGTGAAGCAGCCGGTGCCGTAGGTATTCTTGGCCTGGCCGGGATGGAAGCAGCCCTGGCCGAAGAGGGCCGCCGGCTGGTCGCCCACGCTGCCGCAGATGGGCACCCCCGCCAGGCCCTCCAGCTCCGGCAGATCCCGGGCCACGGCGCCGTAGACCTCGCTGTTGCCCACGGGCCGGGGCAGGATGCTCATGGGGATCTCCAGCAGGCGGCAGAGCTCCTCGTCCCACTGGAGGGTGTGGATGTTGAAGAGCATGGTGCGGGAGGCGTTGGAGTAGTCCGTCACATGGACGGCGCCGCCGCTGAGCTGCCAGATGAGCCAGGAATCCACCGTGCCGAAGCAGAGCTCCCCCCGCTCCGCCCGCTCCCGGGCGCCGGGGACGTTGTCCAGAAGCCAGCGGATCTTGCTGCCGGAGAAGTAGGCGTCGATGAGAAGGCCGGTCTTCTCCGCCACGGTGTCCTCCAGGCCCCGGGCCTTCAGCCCGTCGCAGAAGGGGGCCGTCCGGCGGCACTGCCAGACGATGGCATTGTGGATGGGTTCGCCGGTGCGGCGATCCCAGAGGATGGTGGTCTCCCGCTGGTTGGTGATGCCGATGGCGGCCACCTGGCGGGGATCCACATGGGCGGTGATCTCCGCCAGGGCCCGGCGCTCCGTGGCCCAGATCTCCATGGGATCGTGCTCCACCCAGCCGGGCTGGGGGTAGATCTGGCGGAAGGGATACTGGGCCCGGGCGGCGATCTCCCCCGCCTGGTTGAAGAGGATGGCCCG
>CAKTSC010000167.1 GCA_934597465.1 uncultured Dysosmobacter sp. | reverse complement strand
TTAGGATGAATACCTCTTGCTGACTGCCAGCAAACCATTGATATATCTGTATTTTCTGAGATCCTATAATTACACTCGGACCAAAAAAGTCCTGAAACTTCAAGTTTCAGGACTTTTTCTTTTGCCCTGAAGCGGGGAGTGGCCCCGGTTTTCTGCCACTTTTCTACCGCCATTCCCTGCCCCCCGCCGGGGAAACGGAATAAGGGAAAGAGGAGGGCGCGTCCGGATGGACGCGCCCTCTTGCCGCGCTCTCTTCAGTTCAGGTGGGGCAGGAAGCGCAGCTGGGAGATGCCCTGCTCCATCCGGCGGTACTCCGCTTCCTTCTCCGGGGGGAACTGAACGTCGCTGGCGTAGTAGAGGAAGTAGGTGCCCTCCTCCGTGGTCATGATGTAGCGGTTTCCGGCGAAGTTCCACTCGCCGTCGCCTTCGGCCACCTCGTCCGCCGTCCACCAGCAGTCCCGCCAGAGCCAGACGTAGCACAGCATCCCGCCGGACTCCGGCTCCTCCGGGCTGCCGCCGAAGGCCTCCCGGATTTCCGGGGAGTAGATGGCCCAGGCGCCCTCGCCCATCTTCTCCACGGCCCAGCGGCCCCGCCAGTCCTCCGGCAGGATCAGGGTCAGGCCGATGTCGTCCAGCGCCGCGGTCTCCGGCCCGGTCTCCCGGGGGAAGGCCAGTGCGCCCACGCGCAGCTGCAGGCCATCAGGACCACGATGGCCGCCACGGCCAGGGCCCGCTGCCACGGTGGCCTCCGCCCTCTCCGGATGGGATGCTCCGCCTCCCGGAGCAGCGCCTCGTCGATATTGCCCATGTACCGGGCCAGGTCAATGGCTCTCATACCTCGATGCCCTCCTTTTCCAGGTGCTGCCGCAGCTTCCGCCGGAGCTGAAAGAGGGCGGATGTGACCTTGCTCTCGCTCCAGCCGCTGCGGCGGCTGATCTCCCCGATGGGGAGGAAGTGCCAGTAGCGCAGCAGGAAGACCTGCCGCTTCTCCCGGGGCTGGCGGCGGAGGAAATCGCTGACGGCCTCCGCCGTGCGCCGCCCTCCAGCTCCGCGTCCATGCCGGGGCCGCGGAGACGCAGTCCCCCAGCTCCTCCAGGGAGCGGACGGCCTCGGCGTTCCGCTTCTCCGCCGAGAGGTATTCGTATTTCTTCAGCGCCAGGTTCCGGGCCACCCGCCCGGCGTAGGCCCCCAGGTGCTCCGGCCGCGCCGGGGGGATGCCGTTCCAGAGGGCCAGGTAGCTGTCGTTGACGCACTCCTCGCTGTCCTGGGGACTGCGCAGCACCCGCCCCGCCGTCCGGCGGAGCTGACTGCCGTACTTCGCCGCCGTTTCCGCCACGGCGTTCTCCGCCCGGGCCCAGTAGAGACCCACGATCTCATGATCCTCCATGCGTTTCCTCCGTTCCGTTGGGTTTAAAAAGCGCCCTTCACTCGGGAAGTACGGTTTCCCGGGCCCGGGATTGCAGGGGGGAAGGAAAAATTTTGCCGCCGGGACGGAAGTTTCAGCTGCCGCCCCGGGTTCCGCCGGTTCCCAGGCGATCCGAAAAAGGGAAAGCGGGAGCCCGGGGGCTCCCGCTTTTGGAATTCACTTATCCAGCAGGTGATAGCCGAAGGACTGGAGCTCCCGCTCGATGTCGTCCACATGCTGGCGGTTGCGGGTCTCCAGCACCATGGAGACCACGCACGCGCCGATGTCCGAGTTCTTGTCCTCCCGGGCGTGGTTGACGCTGAGGATGTTGGCCCCGGTCTTGGAGATGGTCTGCAGGAGCTGGACGAGGCTGCCGGGCTTGTCGGCGATCTTCACGGTGAACTCCGTGATGCGTCCGGTCTTGGAGAGACCCTTGGTGATGATCCGGGAGAGGGTGGTGACATCCACGTTGCCGCCGGAGACCACGCAGACGGTGTTCTTCCCCACAAGATCCACCTTGCCGAACATGACGGCGGCCACGCTGACGGCCCCGGCCCCCTCCGCCACGGTCTTCTGATCCTCCAGCAGGGCCAGGATGGCGGCGGCGATCTCATCGTCCCGGACGGTGACGATGTCGTCCACATACTGCTGGCAGAGGGCGAAGGTGAGATCCCCGGGGCGCTTGACGGCGATGCCGTCGGCAATGGTGGCGACGGAAGGCAGGGTCAGCACCTCTCCCGCCTGGCGGGAGGTATACATGGACGCCGCCCCGGCGGCCTGGACGCCGATGACCCGGCAGGCGGGCTTTAACTGCTTGATGGCGCAGGCCACGCCGCTGATGAGCCCGCCGCCGCCGATGGGCACCACCACCTGATCCGCCTCCGGCAGCTGCTCCAGGATCTCCAGACCGATGGTACCCTGGCCCGCGATGACGCAGGGATCGTTGAAGGGGTGGGCGAAGGTGTAGCCCGCCTGGGCGGCGAGCCGGTCGGCCTCCGCCGCGGCGTCGTCGTAGGTGCCGGGCACCAGAACGACCTTGGCCCCGTAGTTCTTGGTGGCCTCCACCTTGCTGATGGGGGCCCCGGCGGGCATGCAGATGACGGAGCGGATGCCCAGCCGCGTGGCCGAGAGGGCCACGCCCTGGGCGTGGTTCCCGGCGCTGCAGGCGATGACGCCCCGGGCCCGCTCCTCCTCCGTCAGGGTGCAGAGCTTGTTGTAGGCCCCCCGGAGCTTGAAGGCTCCGGTGAGCTGCAGGTTCTCCGCCTTCATGTAGACGTTCCGGCCCAGGGTCTTGGCGCCGTTCAGGGGCGTCACCCGGGCCACGCCGCGAAGCCGCTCCTGGGCCTCCCGGATCATTTCCATGCTCAGCATCGTTTCCTCCTGTATGACAGATAGATGTCCTTGCGCGAAAGACATAATCTGGGATTCTGTTCTTTCTGATTGTAAAACGGGAAGCGGAAAAATGCAAGAGGAACCTTGCCCATCAAGGCCGGGAAAAAGAAAGACCGGGAGGAGCCGCGGCGCGGCTCCTCCCGGGGGGATCTCGCGGAAACTTACTTCGCGTCCACGCCGCTCTCGGCGAAGGCGCGCAGCAGGCTCTCCATGTCGTTGGGGCAGGAGATGGGAGCCCCGGCGGCACGGATGGCGTTCTCCACGTCCTTCAGGCCGTTGCCGGAGATCATGGTGACCACGGTGTCGTCCTTGCCCAGAACACCCATCTCGCAGAGCTTCTTGACGCCGGCGGTGCCGGTGACGCCGGCGGGCTCGCCGAAGAGGCCGCAGACGCTGCCGAGGAGCTTCTGGGCGGCCATGATCTCCGCGTCGGAGACGTTCACCACGAGACCGTTGGA
The DNA here is from genome assembly GCA_934597465.1 of uncultured Dysosmobacter sp. Taxonomy (GTDB): domain Bacteria; phylum Bacillota; class Clostridia; order Oscillospirales; family Oscillospiraceae; genus Oscillibacter. Next base: position 900 of record CAKTSC010000167.1, on the reverse strand, counting down.
CTCCTCAATGGCCTGGAGGGCCTTGTCGGGGTTCCGGGGCACGCCCACGGCGATGGAGTCCGCCAGGGTGTTCTCCTCCATGGGGCGCCAGGGGGCCTTCTCCTCAATGGCCCGGTTCAGAGGGCAGCAGCCCTCCGCCTGGCAGGAGATGAGCCGGGGGAGCTTGTCGATGAAGCCGATGGCGTAGAGATCCTTCAGGCCCTTCCACACGCCGCCGATGGTGCAGCCGTCGCCCACGGCCACGGCGATGTAGTCCGGGGCCTTCCACTGGAGCTGCTCACAGATCTCAAGGGACACGGTCTTCTTGCCCTCGGAGAGGTAGGGGTTCACGGCGGCGTTGCGGTTATACCAGCCCCAGCGGTCGATGGCCTTGCTGGAGAGCTCGAAGGTCTCCTCATAGTTACCCTGGACGGAGACCACGGTGGCGCCGAAGGTCAGCAGCTGGGCCACCTTCCCCTTGGGGGCCCGGGAGGGGACGAAGATGTAGGTCTTCATCCCGGCGGCGGCGGCGTTGCCCGCGAGAGACGAAGCGGCGTTGCCGGTGGAGGAGCAGGCGATGATGTCCTTCCCGGCCTCGCGGGCCTTGGCCACGGCCATGGCGCTGGCGCGATCCTTCAGGGAGGAGGTGGGGTTCAGTCCGTCGTCCTTCACGTAGAGATGGCCGAGGCCCAGCATCTCCGCGAGACGGGGCTCCTCATAGAGGGGGGTATTGCCCACCCGCAGGGGGGTGTTCTCCGTCTCCTCCTCGATGGGGAGGAGCTCCCGGTAGCGCCACATGGTCATGTCCTTCCGGGTGGCCAGCTTCTCCTTGGTGAGGCGGGACTTGATGTAGTCGTAGTCATAGACGATGTCCAGGATGCCGCCGCACTCGCAGGTGGTGACATCCGGGGTGGCGGGGTA
>CAKTSC010000166.1 GCA_934597465.1 uncultured Dysosmobacter sp. | reverse complement strand
GTGCGGCTCTACTCCAAGCACTGGCCGGAGCTCTCAGGGCAGCCGGAGCTTCTCTGGCGGAGCCGGGAGCCCCTGGCGCTGGTGCTCTTCCTCTGGTTTTGCGGGGTCTGCACCCTCTTCGTCCTCTGGCAGGCGAGAAGGGTGCTGGGGAGCATCCTCCGGGGGACGCCCTTCTGCGAGGACAACGCCCGGGCCCTGCGGCGGGCGGCGGTGGGGGCCTTCCTCATTGCCGGGGCGGCCCTGATCCGGGCGGTGCTGCGGATCCTGTGGCAGGGCGGGCTCTGGTCGCTGGCCAGCTACAATACCCTCTTTGTCCCGCTTTTCGCCATGTTCGGGCTTTTGTGCCTGGTGATGTCCGCCCTCTTCCGCCAGGCGGCGGAGCTGAAGGCGGAGAATGACCTGACCATCTGAGGGAGGGCGGAGCATGGCGATTATGGTCAACCTGGATGTGGTGATGGCCCAGCGGAAGATGACCCTCTCCCAGCTTTCGGAGCAGGTGGATATCACGCTGGCCAACCTCAGCATCCTGAAGAACAACAAGGCCAAGGCGGTGCGCTTCTCCACCCTGGAGGCTATCTGCGCCGCCCTGGACTGCCAGCCAGGAGACATCCTGGTCTACGTCCCGGAGGAAAAGCAATAGTATGGCCTGTCCCTGACGGAGGGACAGCGGAAAAAGGAGAACCGAAGATGGACGAGAAATTTTCCCTGCCGGCGGCAGGGCCGGGTCAGTGCACCCAAAATCCGGCGATTATGGGGAAAAAGTATGAAGCTACAGGGCGGGATCGGCTGCTGCTGCCCCTGACTCTGGCGGGCTGTACGCTGGCGGCGGACAGTCTGCTGCTCCACGACTGGGGCCTGGGGGTCACACTGACGGTGCTGGCGTGGTACGCCCTTCTGGGGTTGCGGCTGGGCTGGGGGAAGCTGACGGCGGGCAGCGGAAAGTGGCTGCTGCTGGGGAACCTCCTGCTGGGGCTCTGGTATGCCCTGGGCTCCGGGTGGTACTTCCGACTCTGGAACTTCGGGGCGCTGCTGGTGCTGCTGCCCCTCCACGCCGTGGGCTGCTCCGCCGAGGCCCGGCTCCCCTGGCAGCGTCCCGCCATGCTGCGGGAGCGGTTTTGCCTCTTCCTGGCCGGGCTTTTCGGGGATCTGGGAGCGGGCTTCGCGGCGCTGGGGAGCTTTCGGCCCCGGGGGCGCTGGGATCTCCGGCGGGCGTCCGGGATCCTCTTCGGCTGCGCCGGGGCGCTGGCGCTGCTGGCGATTCTGGTGCCTGCCCTGCTGCGGGCGGACGCCCTCTTTGCCCACGAGATGGCGGGCCTTTTCACCTGGGAGCTGCCGGAGCTCCGCTTCCCCACGGCGCTGGGGATCGGCCTGGTGCTGACGCCCTTCGCCTGCTCCCTCCTCTGGCGGCTGGCCCATCCCCGGGCGGGGAAGGCGGCGGAGGCGGAGCGGGAGCCCCGGCTCCCGGCGGCGGTGTTTCTGGTGAGCCTCGTGACGCTGGACGGGCTCTACGCCCTCTTCCTGGGGGTGCAGTCCGCCGGGCTCTTCGGCGGGCCCGCGTACCTTGCCGAGCGGGGCCTTGGCTATGCCGAGTGGGCCCGGAGCGGCTTTTTCCAGATGGTGCGGGTGACGGTGGTGAACCTCAGCGTGTTGCTGGGGGCCGTCAGCTGGACGAAGCGGGAGCGGGGCTTCGGGGCCATCCGCATCGCGGCGGCGGTGCTGACGGGGGAGAGCCTGCTGCTTCTGGGCGGCGCCGCCTGGCGGATGAGCCTCTATGTCAGCGCCTACGGCCTCAGCTTCAAGCGCTGCATGACCTACTGGGGCATGGCGGTGATGGCGGCGCTCTTTGCCTTTGCCGCCGGGAAGCTGGCGAAGCCGGAGCGGAGCTTCTGCCGCCTGGCGTTCCCGTTTCTTTTCGCGGCGTGGCTGGTGATCGCTTACCTCCCCGTGGATGCCGCGGTGGCCCGGGATCAGGTGCGCCGTGGCAGCGGGGACGCGGAGTATCTGCTCTACGGGCTCTCCTATGACGCGCTGGGGTATCTGGACGGGGGCAGCGGGCGCATCGTCTCCGTGGAGGGCGGCGGCAGCTTCCGGCGGCTGGGGGAGCTGGTGGCGGAGCGGCGGGCCCAGGCTGCGGGCGAGTGCGGCCGCTGGGAGAGCTGGAACCTCTCGGCGTATCTGGCGTCCCGGGGCGGAGCGGAAGGAAAGAGCAGCGGATGATGGCAGATCGGAGGAAAAGCTGGCGGCTGGTGCCGCTGGCGCTGGCCCTGCTGATGCTGGCGGCCCTGTGGCTCCGGGGCGGCAGGGAGCGGCGGGCGGAGCATTTCGTGGCGCGGCACGGAGCGGAGATCCTGGCAAGCTGGCAGCGGGACGGAGCCATCCCGGAGGTGGGGCAGCGGTATGCCAACGAGTGGCCCGGGGAGCACGATATGCTGGAGTTCATCCTCTCGGCGGGGCCGGGAGGCTACTCCGGCTGCTACTACTCCCCGGACGGCGTGCCGCTGGCCTTTCAGAATACGCAGGTTCCCCTGGAGGAGACCGCCCCCCACCGCTGGGTCTGGCAGGGGGAGGGGGATGACCACGGTGAGACCTGGCGGATCGGCGGGGGATGGTTCGGGTTTTGGGCGGAGTTTTGAGGGGAAAGAATTGAGAATGGAGAATGATCCTGCGGGGACGGGGGAGCGGGCGGCCACATAGGGGCCGCCCCTATGCGATTATCGGGAGGGACAGCAGATCCGGGGAAACGGGCGGGGACGGAGTCCCGCCCCTACACGGGTACCGGAAGTTTCTGCGGTGGGCCGATGTATAGGCATCGGCCCCTACGGGATGTGGGGGACGGGGCCTCGAGGACGCCGCCCCCTACGGAGGGGACGGGGGATGCGGATTGCCGCGTCGGCCCTACGGGCCTCCTCGCAATGACAGTGTTTTTGTCATTCCGAGGAGCGAAGCGACGTGGGAATCCGTTCCTTTCCCAGGAGGGCCCCGCTCTCTACATGGCAGGGGAGGAGATGCGGCTGTCAGTGATGGGCCACGACTGCCAAGGCAGCGCTGAGCGAAGCGGGGAGCGCGGAGATAGCAGCTGGTCAATTCGGTTTTTGCCCGATAACCTCAGAGTGCAGCACGGCGTAGGGGGTGCGGAGGTTTGATGGGGGCTCCGCCCGTGGTTACGTAGGGGCTGATTCGACTGAGCAGGACAGTTACGAGCCGCGTCCCGCCGGGCATCCCCGGCACCCCCGGTTGGTCAACCGCCTACCGGCGGGGCGGCGGGGACGCCGCCCCCTACGGAGGGGCCTGCGGGCGGCGGGGGGTGGTCACCCCGCCCTACGGAAGGAGAAGTGGTGCGGGCACCGGGGGTGCGCACCGGCAATCCCTCAGTCACGGCGGAGCCGTGACAGCTCTCTTTGCACAAGGGAGCCTTTGGCCCCGCGGGGGACGAGGGGGAGCGGGCGGCCACGTAGGGGCCGCCCCTACGCGATATTGGAGGTTTGCGGGAACAAACAGAGTTGTCCCGTGCGGTGGTCTGGCGGGGGGCGGGGGCTATGCGGGAAAAGGGCTCAGTCGATGTCGTACAGCGACGAGAGCACCAGCCAGGTCTGGGGGGCGGGGCGCATGATGTTCCAGTAGCCCATGCCGGGGAAGCCGTACTCCGCTACCAGGCGGAGCTTGGCGGCCTGGGCCCGGGCGTCCTCAAACCAGACCTTGTGAAGGATGCCGTCCTGAGCGGTGTAGCGGTACCAGGGGGCCTGGGCGCTCTCGTCGAACTGGATCTCCACGCCGTAGCGAACGGCCCGGCGGACGGCCTCCTCGTTGGAGAGGGACTCCGCCCGGGTCTCGCCCTGGCGGTAGGGGAGGGGCCAGTCGTAGCCGTAGTTGGGGACGCCCAGAAGGATCTTCTCCGCCGGGATTTCCGTCACGGCGTAGTCCAGCACCGCCCGGACGTTGGGCAGGGGGGCGACGGCCATGGGCGGGCCGTAGGTATAGCCCCATTCATAGGTCATGAGGAGGACGGCATCCGTGGCGGCGCCGACCCGGGCGTAGTCGTGGCCCTCGTAGAGGGTGCCGGGCTGGTCGGGACGGGTCTTGGGGGCCAGCGCCGCCCAGAGAAAGTGCCCCTGGGCGCGGAGGGCCTGCCGGAGCCGGGAGAGGAAGGCGGCGTAGGCATCCGCCAGAGCGC
>CAKTSC010000165.1 GCA_934597465.1 uncultured Dysosmobacter sp. | reverse complement strand
CCTTCGAGCTCATTCCATCGCAGCTCCTCTTCCCGGTGCAAACACTTCGTTGGTTTGCGCCGGGAGCCCTTTCCCTTTGGGCACCGGCTCACTCATTCCGCTGCTCCTCCTCTTCCCACCGCAAACGCTCCGCTTACTTTGCGGCGGGAGCCCTATATTTCCCCCCGTGACCTCCTTGAAACGACCAAAGGCAGGGGGGCTGCGGCCCCCCTCCTTTGGAATCCCACCCCGGGGGTGGGTGGGCGAAGGGACGGGTGGGTGAAGGGGCGGGTGGTGAGGGGTGAGGGATGTGGGGATTGCATTGCGGGGCGGGAGGGGGTAGAATGGGGGTATCACGTTGCGGCGGGGCCGCGGGAGGCTGACTATGAAGGACGAGCGCAGGAAGCTGGGGCTTTACATCCACATCCCCTTCTGCCGCCAGAAGTGCGGCTACTGTGATTTCTACTCCCTGGCCGGGAGCGAGGAGCGGATGGACGCCTACTGCAAGGCCCTCATCGCCCATCTGACGGAGACCGCCCCCCGGGCGGAGGGCCACAGCGTGGACACGGTCTACTTCGGCGGGGGGACGCCCTCCCTGCTGGGGGAGAAGCGGCTGCGGGAGATCCTGAAATGCGTGGGGAAACGCTACCATCTGGAGAAGGGCGCGGAGATCACCCTGGAGGCAAACCCCGACTCCGCCGGGGACTGGCGGATGCTGCGGGCGCTGCGCAAGGCGGGGTTCAACCGCATTTCCCTCGGGATGCAGTCGGCGGACGACGGAGAGCTCCGGGAGATCGGGCGCATCCACAGCATGGAGGAGGTGCGCCGGGCGGTGGACGCCGCCCGGAAGGCCAAGTTCGACAACCTCTCCCTGGATCTCATCTACGGTCTCCCCCGCCAGAGCCCGGAGCGCTGGCGGAGCAACCTGGAGGCGGCCATCGCCCTGACGCCCCAGCACCTCTCCTGCTACGGCCTGAAAGTCGAGGAGGGGACGCCCCTCTGGGCCCGGCGGGAGACGGCGGGCATCCCCGGGGACGAGGCGCAGGCGGAGATGTATCTCGCCGCGGTGGAGACCGCCCGGCGCTTCGGCTTCTTCCAGTACGAGATCTCCAACTTCGCCCGGCTGGGCTATGAGTCCCGGCACAACCTGAAATACTGGCAGCTGGGGGAGTACGCGGGCTTCGGGCCCGGGGCCCACTCGGACTTCGGCGGCGTGCGCTACGCCTATGCGCGGGATCTGGAGGGCTACATCCGGGGCGTGCTGGAGGGGGAGCCCCTCCTCTCGGAGTGTGAGCGCATCCCGCCCCTGGAGCGGGACACGGAGTACCTGATGCTGGGCCTTCGCACCGTGGCGGGCATCCGGCCCCAGGTCTTCGAGCGGCGCTACCGGCGGAGGTTCGACTGCTTCCGGCCCTTCCTCACGAAATGCCGGGACAGCGGCTACGCCGTGGAGGAGGGCGACGGCAGCTGGCACCTGACGCCCCGGGGCTTCCTGCTCTCCAACCAGATCATTGGGGAGATGCTGGATATCCTGGGCCAGGACAAGCAGCGCCAGGCGGACGCCAGGGCCCGGGGGGATTACCGGATCCAGTGAGGGCGGAAATAGGGAAATAAAAAGGAAGTGTGAGGATGGGATTCTTCCGTAAATTCAAGAAGGAGAAAGCGTCTGCCGATTGGGAGAACGCTTATACTGCGGCACCGAAGTTCTATGGGAAACCGGATGGCACTCCATTTGGGGCGTTTGCGCTGACAGAGGGGACGGAAACGATCCTGCCGAAAGCGCCCCAAAAGGAATACGCGGTCGATGGAAACCCGGTGTTTGACTGGCGGCTGGTGCTTATCAGTACCACAAAAGACGCTGTAATCGGGGACTGCGACTATGCTCATGCGCTGAAAAAGATGAAGAACGATATTCTGGATTCTAACGAGAACACTGTCTTAATAAAGAGCTTATCCTTGGAGGAATTGGAATCCATCCTGAACTAGCGTTCGCCATTCTACTTCCACAGCCGAATAGAAGCGCCCCGGAGCCTTCGCTCCGGGGCGCTGTCGTATTTTTTCAGAACCTTGGCGGGGGACACGGGGCGGGATGGTTGGGGAGCGGAAGCGGGCGGCCGCGGAGGGGCGGCCCTACGGTTCTATTGGGGGATGGGGGTATCCGGGGCTGCCGTCAGGGGGTATGGCGGTAGAGGGGGGGCTGTGTCTGGTAGAGGTCATTGCCCTGGGCGTCGATGGCCACGATGGCGGGGAAATCCCGGATAGTGAGGCGGCGGACGGCCTCGGTGCCGAGATCCTCATAGGTCACCAGCTCCTGGGAGAGAATGCTTTCGGCGATGAGGGCCGCCGCGCCGCCGGTGGCGGCGAAGTACACGGCCCCATAGCGGATCATAGCGTCGATGACCTGCTGGGAGCGGAGGCCCTTGCCGATCATGCCGGTGAGGCCCAGGGCCAGGAGCTCCGGAGTGTAGGGATCCATGCGGTAGCTGCTGGTGGGCCCGGCGGAGCCCATGGCCCGGCCCGGCGGGGTGGGGGCGGGGCCCACGTAGTAGATGGTCTGATCCCGGGGATCAAAGGGCAGGGGCTCCCCGGCCCGGGCCAGGGCGGCCAGGCGCTTGTGGGCGGCGTCCCGGCCGGTGTAGACCGTGCCGCTGAGCAGCACCCGGTCGCCTGCCCGGAGCTGCCGGGCGGTCTCATGGCTCATGGGAAGGGTGATGCGCTTGCGCTCCTCCATGGCGTCCTCCTTCATAGCTCCACCGTCCGGTGACGGGCCACGTGGCAGCAGACGTTCACCGCCACCGGCATCCCGGCGATGTGGGTGGGATAGTGCTCGATGTGGACGGCCAGGGCCGTGGCCGTGCCACCCAGGCCCCCGGCCCCGATGCCCAGGGCGTTGATCCTCTCCAGGGCCCGCTCCTCCAGGCGGCGGTAGCGGGGATCCGGGTTGGGCGTTCCGAGCTCCCGGAGGGTGGCCCACTTGGCAAGCTGGACGGCCTTGTCCAGCGTGCCGCCCACGCAGACCCCCAGCACCACCGGGGGGCAGGGGTTGGGCCCCGCCAGGCGCACCGTCTCCTCCAGGAAGTTCAGGACGCCCTCCTCCCCGTCCGCCGGAACCATCATTCTGACCCGGCTCATGTTCTCGCTGCCGAAGCCCTTGGCGGTCAGGTGAAGGCGGAGGGTCTCCCCCGGCACCAGGCGCAGGTGGATCACGGCGGGGGTATTGTCCCCGGTATTCCTCCGGTCGAAGAGGGGATCCGAGACCACGGACTTGCGGAGGCAGCCCTGGGCGTAGGCCTCCCGGACGCCCCGGTTCACGGCGTCCTCGAAGCCGCCGCCGGTGAAGTGGAGCTCCTGGCCCAGCTCCGCGAAGAGGATCACCATGCCGGTATCCTGGCAGATGGCCATGCGGCGCTCCGCCGCGATGCGGTGGTTGGCCAGGATGTCCTCCAGCACGCCCCGGCTCAGGGGGGAGGTCTCCCCCTCCCAGGCCCGGCGGACGGCGGCGGCCACGTCAGGGCCGGTATCGTAATTCATCTCCAGCAGGGCGGCCTTCACCGCCGCCGTGACCTTCTGTACTGGGATCTCCCGCATGGGGGCCTCCTTTCCCCGGCGGGAATGCCGGGTTTTTTCTCTATCATAGCAGGAACGGGGGCGTTTGTAAAATAGGGATCCCGGAAGGCGGCCATCGCCCTTCCTGAGAACAGGAAGGGCCCCCGGCGGAGGGCCGGGGGCCGGGGGGTCAGAGCACCTTGGCCAGGAAATCCTGGAGGCGTGGGTTCCTGGGGTGGGAGAAGATCTCCTCCGGGGAGCCCTCCTCCAGGAGCTTGCCGTCGGCCATGAACATGACGTGGTTGGCCACCTCCCGGGCGAAGCCCATCTCGTGGGTGACCACCACCATGGTCATGCCGTCTTTCGCCAGATCCCGCATGACCTCCAGCACCTCGCCCACCATCTCGGGATCCAGGGCGGAGGTGGGCTCGTCAAAGAGCATGACCTCGGGCTCCATCATCAGGGCCCGGACGATGGCCACCCGCTGCTTCTGGCCGCCGGAGAGCTGGCTGGGGTAGGAGTTCGCCCGGTCGGCAAGGCCCACCCGGGTGAGAAGCTCCATGGCCTTCCTCTCCGCCTCCGCCTGGGAGCGGTGGAGGAGCTTCACGGGGGCCAGGGTCATGTTTTTCAGGATGGTCATGTGGGGGAAGAG
>CAKTSC010000164.1 GCA_934597465.1 uncultured Dysosmobacter sp. | reverse complement strand
ACCAGGTTGAAGAGGTTCGCCCCCAGGATATTCCCCAGGGACAGCGCCCCGTGGCCCTTGCAGAGGGCCGTGACGGCGGTGGCCAGCTCCGGGAGGGACGTCCCCAGGGCCACCAGCGTCAATCCGATGACGGCCTCCGGCACGCCCAGCGCCCGGGCCAACAGCGTGCCGTGCTCCACCAGCAGACGGGCCCCCAGGGCGATGGCCGCCGCACCCAGGAGCAAAAGCGCGATCTCCCGGCGGAAGCTGCCGCCCGGCACGGGCTTCTCCCGCTCCCCTTCCCGGCCCCGGAGCCGCCGCAGCGTCACGGCCAGGTAGAGGGCAAAGAGCGCCAGCAGGGCGAAGCCCGTCCCCCGGCCAAAGCCGCCCATGCCATAGGCCGCGGCGCAGTAGAGCCCCGCCGCCAGGAAGAAAAATGCCGTCGGCAGCGCCGCCTCCCGGCGCTGGCTCTTCCCCGGGCGCACGGCGATGCTGAGCCCCGCGATCAGCGCCGCGTTGCAGAGCACGGAGCCCACGGCGTTGCCGTAGGCCAGCTCGCCGTGGCCGCTGGCGGCGGAGGTCACGGAGACCATCACCTCCGGCAGCGTGGTGCCGATGGACACCACCGTGGCCCCGATCAGGGTCTCCGGCAGGCGGAAGCGGGTGGCCATGGCCACCGCTCCGTCCACAAACCAGTCGCCGCCCCGAACCAGGGCCGCCAGCCCCAGGGCAAACCAAAGCAGGGATCCGATCATGCCTTTCCCTCCTGAAATCCACGGCGGCACAGCGCCTGCGCCGTGCCGCCGTTCGTATCACTGTCAGCTTTCCCGAATCCGCCCCGGGGTATTCCTCAGTCCTTGCTGTACTTGTAGAAGCCCTGGCCGGTCTTGCGGCCCAGGTGGCCGCCCCGCACCATCTTCTTCAGCAGGAGGGCCGGACGGTACTTGGGGTCGCCGGTCTCGGTGTAGAGGGTATTCATGATGGCCAGCACCACGTCAAGGCCGATGAGGTCGCCCAGGGCCAGGGGCCCCATGGGATGGTTCGCGCCGTAGCGCATGGCCTTGTCGATGTCCTCTGGGGTGGCGACGCCGGTCTCCACAAGGCCGATGGCCTCGTTGATCATGGGGCTCATGATCTTGTTCACCACGAAGCCCGGGGCCTCGGCCACCTCGATGGGCTCCTTGCCCAGGCTCTGGGCCAGCTCATAGATGGTGGTGAAGGTCTCCTGGGAGGTGTTGGCGCCCCGGATGACCTCGATGAGCTTCATGACGGTGGCGGGGTTGAAGAAGTGCATCCCGATGAAGCGGTCGGCCCGCTTGGTGGCGGAGGCCAGCTCCGTGGGGGAGATGGAGGAGGTGTTGGTGGCGAAGATGGCATCCTGCTTGACGATGGTGTCCAGCTGGCGGAAGAGATCCTTCTTGATGCCGGCGTTCTCCACGATGGCCTCCACCACCAGGTCGGCGTCCGCCGCCTGGCGCATGTTGGTGGTAAAGGCGATCCTGGCGGCGATGGCGTCCGCCTCCTCTTGCGTCTTCCGGCCCTTCTCCACCTGCCGTGCCAGGGAGGCCTTCAGCCGCTCCTCGCCCTTTTTGATGAGCTCGTCGCTGATATCCCGGATCACCACGTCGTGGCCCTTGGCCGCGAAGACCTGGGCGATGTCCAGTCCCATATTGCCTGCGCCGAATACTGCTGTTTTCATAGCGTGCGCCTCTTTCTTTCCAAATCTCTTTCCCGGCGCGCTCCGCCGGGGCCGCCGGGGCGCTCTCCCCCGCCGGACGGTTCCATTATAGTTTTCTCCGCCGGGATTATCAAGCCCCCATTTTCCCGTTTCTTCCTGCCGCCGGGGCGGAATGCCCATTTACAGCCCGGGGACTTTGTGGTATCCTGAGTTCACGCTCCCGCCGGGAGCGCCGAGCCCCCAACCCCATCCCGCCCCCGGCGGGCCCACATAGGAGGATGCCAACATGCGAATGCGCAAGAAGAAAAACCTGCTGCCCCGGATGGAGCGCTGCGCCGACTATCTCATCACCGACCCCTACTCCATGCCCGGCCGGTGGCGCACCCTGATGCCCCAGGCCCGGGAGCTCCGGGTGGAGCTGGGCTGCGGCAAGGGCCGCTTCACCGCCGGGACTGCCGCGGCGGAGCCGGATGTGCTGCTCATCGCCATCGAGATGGTGCCGGACGCCATGGTGGTGGCCATGGAGCGCTGCCGGGACGCCGGGCTCCACAACGTCTTCTTCCTGGACGCCAACGCCGACCAGCTGCCCCTCTTCTTCGCTCCCGGGGAGGTAGACCGGATTTACATCAACTTCTGCGATCCCTGGCCCAACCGGGGCCACGCCCGCCGCCGCCTGACCCACGGGAACTTCCTGAAGCGCTACCGCCAGGTGCTCGCCCCCGGCGGCCAGATCCACTTCAAGACCGACAACCAGCCCCTCTTCGAGTTCTCCGTGGAGGAGATCCCCCGCTACGGCTTCGCCCTCTCCGAGGTCACGCGGAACCTCCATGAAAACGGCCCCGTGGGGGTCATGACGGACTACGAGGCCAAGTTCCACGCCCTGGGCCAGCCCATCAACCGGCTGGTGGCCACCATGGAGGAGCCCTGGGAGGAGCTCTTCCCGGAGGAGATCCGGGAGGTGCGCGACCGCTGGCTGGCGGCCTTCGGCCCCCACGTCTCCGAGGGAGACCTGGGCAAGCACGTGCTCTCCGGGGGGAACTACCTCTGGCACCTCTTCTCCTGGGAGCTGGCCCCCCACGTGAGCGGGGACGCCGCCATCGCCGCCCTGGAGTCGGCGGACTTTGAGACCGCCTACCTCTTCTACTATGAGCATCCCCCGGTATCGGAGCGGCGCATCCGCCCTGTTTCCCGGGACGAGGCCCTGGCCCTGGCTCGCCGGAACTGGGAGGAGTACCCCGCCATGGAGGGCGCGGACTGGTATCTCACCGACAAGGACTTCACCTGGACCTATACCCAGACCCACGAGGCCGCCTGCGGGCCCTACTTCGCCCGGGCGGAGGGCTGAGTTTTCTCCCCCCTTTTTCCCAAAAAAGCCGACCTCCCTGCCGCCTTTTTGCGGCAGGGAGGTCTTTGCCCCCAAAAAGCGGCGTCCTTTCCCGGGAAAGGACGCCGCTTTCGTCAGCATTTTCGGCTCAGGCGGACCGCGCCAAGAATGGCGCAGAGCAGGAACGCCCCCAGGCCCAGCCAGTGGAGCCATCCCCGCTGAAGCAGTTCGCTCAGCAGGATCAGGCTCCAGCACCCGGCCAGCAGGAACATCAGCCGTCCCGCCCTCCGGCAGAGGGCAAGGCTGGGCTCGGCGTCCGTCCCCGCCAGGAGGAAGCCTGCCTTCCCCCGGGAGAAAAGCCCGCCCAGCAGCAGGAAAAGGCCCACCGCGATACCATGCAAGATCCCCATGGCTCCTCCCTTCTCAGGCGGCTACGAGATGTCCAGCTCCGGCGGGACGTCGATCTCCTCGCCGACATATTTCCCGTTCTTCTTCCGCTGGCGGACGCACTCCGTCAGCAGGTACTCGATCTGCCCGTTCACCGAGCGGAAGTCATCCTCCGCCCAGGCGGCAATGGCGGCGTAGAGCTTGGGGGACAGGCGCAGGGGGACCTGCTTCTTGCCAGTGTCCTTGCTCTCCATGGGCTCTCCCCCTCTCCTTGGGTCTTAGTAAAGGCTGCCGGAATTCACCACCGGCTGGGCGTCCCGGTTGCCGCAGAGCACCACCAGGAGGTTGGAGACCATGGCGGCCTTCCGCTCCTCGTCCAGCTCCACGGTGTGGTTCTCGGAGAGCCGCTCTAGGGCCATCTCCACCATGCCGACGGCGCCCTCCACGATCATCTTCCGGGCGTCAATGATGGCGCTGGCCTGCTGGCGCTGGAGCATCACGGCGGCGATCTCCGGCGCGTAGGCAAGATAGGTGATCCGGGCCTCGAGGATCTCCAGGCCTGCGTCCGCCACCTTGGCCTGGATCTCGTCCCGGATGCGGCCCGCCACCACCTCGCTGGAGCCGCGGAGGCTGCCCTCGTCGGCCTGGCCGTCGCCGGTGGTGTCGATGCCGGGAGCCACGTCGTAGGGATAGATGCGGACGATGTTCCGCAGGGCGGCGTCGCACTGGAGGGACAGGTACTCCTTGTAGTTATCCACGTTGAAGACCGCGGCGGCGGTGTCCGTCACCCGCCACATGACGGCGATGCCGAT
>CAKTSC010000163.1 GCA_934597465.1 uncultured Dysosmobacter sp. | reverse complement strand
AAGGAGAGACTTTCACCATGTCTAAGACCACTGAACTGACCCGGCATCTGGAGACCCTGCATATCAACGATATGTACAAGAACGACTTCTACTGGACTTGGGACAAGACCGACGAGGAGCTGGACGCCATCTTCACCGTGGCGGACGCCCTGCGGGATCTGCGGGAACGCAACAAGTCCACCCGGGTCTTCGACTCCGGCCTCGGCATCTCCATCTTCCGGGATAACTCCACCCGCACCCGCTTCTCCTTCGCCTCCGCCTGCAACCTGCTGGGCCTGACCTGCCAGGACCTGGACGAGAAGAAGAGCCAGATCGCCCACGGCGAGACCGTCCGCGAGACCGCCAACATGGTCTCCTTCATGGCCGACGTCATCGGCATCCGGGACGATATGTTCATCGGCGAGGGCCACAAGTATCAGAAGACCTTCATGGACGCCGTGAAGGAAGGCTACCGGGACGGCATCCTGGAGCAGCAGCCCACCCTGGTGAACCTCCAGTGCGATGTGGATCACCCCACCCAGTGCATGGCGGATATGCTGCACGTCATCCACCAGTTCGGCGGCGTGGAGAACCTCAAGGGCAAGAAGGTTGCCATGACCTGGGCCTACTCCCCCTCCTACGGCAAGCCCCTGTCCGTTCCCCAGGGCGTTATCGGCCTTTTCACCCGCTTCGGCATGGACGTTGTCCTGGCCCATCCCGAGGGCTATGACGTGATGCCCGAGGTGGAGGAGATCGCGAAGAAGAACGCCGCCGCCACCGGCGGCAGCTACCGCAAGGTCGCCTCCATGGAGGAGGCCTTCGCCGACGCCGACATCGTCTATCCCAAGTCCTGGGCTCCCTTCGCCGCCATGGAGGAGCGCACCAAGCTCTACCAGGCCGGCGATAAGGCCGGGATCGACACCCTGGAGCAGCGCCTGCTGGCCCAGAACGCCACCCATAAGGATTGGGCCTGCACCGAGGAGATGATGAAAAAGACCAAGAACGGCTCCGCCCTCTACCTCCACTGCCTGCCCGCCGACATCACCGGCCTCTCCTGCCCCGAGGGCGAGGTGGATCGCTCCGTCTTCGACCGGTACCTGGTGCCTCTCTATAAGCAGGCTTCCTTCAAGCCCTACATCATCGCCGCCATGATCCTCATGAGCAAGGTGAAGGATCCCGTGGCCGCCCTCCGCGCCATGGACGAGTCCGGCGACAAGCGCAAGATTTTTTAAGGTAGACTCCCGAAAATTGATATGATAAGATGCTCGCGGGAATACTGAGATTCCCGCGAGCATTTTTCCCCATCCCGAAATGAGAGAAGGAGTAACCGAAATGGGTAAACGCATCGTCATCGCCCTGGGCGGCAACGCCCTGGGAAACACCCCCTATGAGCAGCTCTCCCTGGTCACGGAGACCGCCAAGCCCATCGTGGATCTCATCGCCCGGGGCAACGAGGTGGTCATCGCCCACGGCAACGGCCCCCAGGTGGGCATGATCAACCTGGGCCTCGCCACCGCCGCCGAGGCGGGAGCCATCAAGTCCGACATGCCCTTCCCCGAGTGCGGGGCCATGAGCCAGGGCTACATTGGCTACCACCTGCAAAGCGCCATCGGCAACGAGCTGGCGGCGCGGGGCATGGCCAAGGACGTGGCCACCGTGGTCACTCAGGTGCTGGTGGAGGAGAGCGACCCCGCCTTCCAACACCCCACGAAGCCCGTGGGCGCTTTCTATGACAAGGAGACCGCCGGCCGCATCGCCGCCGAGAAGGGCTGCACCATGGTGGAGGACGCCGGCCGGGGCTACCGGCAGGTGGTGCCCTCCCCCAAGCCGGTGGATGTCATTGAAAAGAACACGGTGAAGGCCCTGGTGGACAGCGGCGCCGTGGTCATCACCGTGGGCGGCGGCGGCATCCCCGTTGTCCGCCGGGAGGGGCGGCTTGTGGGCGTCCCCGCCGTCATCGACAAGGACTTCGCCTCCGCCAAGCTGGCGGAGCTCCTGGACGCGGATCTCCTGGTGATCCTCACCGCCGTGGAGAAGGTGGCCGTCAACTTCGGCAAGCCCGACCAGAAGGGCCTGGATGCCCTGACCCCGGCGGAAGCCCGGGAGTATATCGCCCAGGGCCAGTTCGCCCCCGGCTCCATGCTGCCCAAGGTGGAGGCCGCCGTGCAGTTCGCCGAGTCCAAGCCCGGCCGCACCGCCCTCATCACCCTGCTGGAGAAGGCCAAGGACGGCATCGAGGGCCGCACCGGCACGAGAATTTCTCAGTAAGCGTTTCGATATTTTGAAAAGCCCCCCGCCCTCCGGCAGCGCCGGAGGGCGGGGGTTTTGTAATGGCGGGGGTGGCGGGGCCGGAGTTAGCGGATCACTTTTTCAAACCGGAACATCCCATCCGGGAATTGCTCGTCAAGTTCTTTGGCACTGGATTCAGGATCGTTGGGATCCGGGTGCAGCCGGTGGAAGAACTCTACGATGTGGAAGCCGCAGCGATTGACATAGAAGTGGATGTTGCGCCGCTCAAAGTAGGGTGTCATTGTTTCCCAGCATTTTACCTCAGGATGCAGCTTTTCGACTTCGCACCATGCGGCATATCCGATCCCCCTGCTGTGAGCGGACGGAGATACGAACAGCAACTCCAGGTCGCCCCGTTCCCCTGCGGTCCTGATCACGAGGCCGCCGACCTTTTTGCCGTCGAAAACGATCCGATAGGCTTCTCCGCCATCGATGGACTGCGCGATCGTTTCCCGGGAGATGATCTGCCCTTCTTCCTCCTCGTGATCGTCCCTGAGGCCAAACTCCTCCTTGGCTCCAAAATTGAAGGCTTCCTGATTGTCCGCGATAAACCGCTCCCGGTCGCTTGCTTCCAGCGGAAGGAGCTGTACGATACCTTTCATGCGTTTTCCTCCGTCTGTTTTCACTCTTTCGCAGCCGCTATGATACCAGAGAGCCGGAAGGAAAGCAAGGGCCCCGGAGCGTCTCCGGGGCCCTTGCGGAGTGCGGGCGTCAGGCGTTTGGCTTCTGCTTGTCCAGCTTCCGCATGGCTTTCCGGAACTCCACCGCGAAGAGGATGGCGGTGGAGGTGACGGCGATGGCGTCCGCCACGGGCTCCGCCAGGAAGACGGCCATGGTCTGGTCGGCGAAGAGGCGGGGCAGCAGGTAGATGCAGGGGATCAGCAGCACGAACTTCCGCAGCACCGCCACGATGATGGAGCAGACGGCGTAGCCGATGGAGACGAAGGTCATCTGGCAGGCAAGCTGGATACCGAAGAGAAAGAGCACCGCGCAGTAGACCCGCAGGGGCGTGGCGGCGTAGTCCACCAGGGCGGTATTGAACATCCCCACAAAGAGCCGGGGGAAGAGCTGGATGACAGCCCAGAGGGTGACGGAGTAGGCAAGGCAGGTCTTCAGCAGCAGGCGGAAGGTCTCCCGCACCCGGCCGCTGTTCCGGGCCCCGTAGTTGAAGCTGAGGATGGGCTGGGCCCCCTGGGCAATGCCCTGCAGGGGCAGCATGGCGAACTGCATCACGCTGGAGAGGATGGTCATGGCCCCCACGGCGATGTCGTCGCCGTATTTCAGGAGCGAGGTATTGAAGCAGACGGAAATGACGCTCTCGCTGGCCTGCATCACGAAGGCCGAGAGCCCCAGGGCCACGCAGGGGAGGATGAGCCTCGGCTGAAGCCGCAGCGTCTCCCGCTTCAGGCGCAGCAGCGTCTTCTCCCCCGTCAGGAAGCGCAGCACCCACGCGCAGGAGAGCCCCTGGGAGAGGACGGTGGCCAGCGCCGCGCCCCGGACGCCCATCCCGAAGGCGAAAATGAAGAGGGGATCCAAGAGGATATTGGCGACGGCGCCGATGAGCACCGTCCGCATCCCCACCTCCGCAAAGCCCTGGGCGGTGATGAAGGCGTTCATGCCCAGGGTCAGCTGGACGAAGAGGGTGCCGATGGCGTAGATGCTGAGATAGTCCGAGGCGTAGCCGATGGTGTTTCCGCTGGCGCCGAAGGCCAGCAGGAGCTCGTCCCCCCGGAGGAGCAGCGCCGCCGTCAGCACCAGAGAGATGAGGATCTGCAGGGTGAAGCTGCCGCCCAGGATGCGCTCCGCCTTGCCGTGATCCCCCTGGCCCATGGCGATGGAGGCCCGGGGCGCGCTGCCGGAGGCCACCAGCGCCGCGAAGGCGGAGACGATGAGGATTACCGGCATGCAGACGCCGAGACCCGTCAGCGC
>CAKTSC010000162.1 GCA_934597465.1 uncultured Dysosmobacter sp. | reverse complement strand
TTCGTCCCCGGCGCCAAGCACTGGGGCGCGGATGACGTGGACGTGAACATGCCCTCCGCCATGCAGAACGACGTCCATATGGACTCCGCCGAGAAGATCGCCGCCTCCGGCGCCAAGTACTACATCGAGGTGGCCAATATGCCCACCACCAACGATGCCCTGAACTTCCTCCGCGCCCAGAAGCACCTCATCGTCGCCCCCTCCAAGGCCGTCAACGCCGGCGGCGTGGGCGTTTCCGCCCTGGAGATGGCCCAGAACAGCGAGCGCCTGGTCTGGACTGCCGAGGAAGTGGACGAGCAGCTCAAGAAGATGATGGTCAACATCCACAAGGTCTCCGCCGAGGCCGCCGAGGAGTACGGCCTGGGCTACGATCTCGTGGCTGGCGCCAACATCGCGGGCTTCAAGAAGGTCGCCACCGCCATGATGGAGCAGGGCGTCTTCTAAGATCTCTCTCATCCAAAAGACCGGGACAGGCCCCCGCCTGCCCCGGTCTTTCTCTCGTTCCCATTCTCCGCTCTTCCGCCGCCCATTCTCCATTCTCAATTTTCAATTCTCCATTCCCCTTCCCCGCCCCGCTTGCGGCAGCCCCCGGCCTATGCTATAATGAAAAAAACTCCCCTTGCCGCGCATCGCGGCGGAAAGGCGCGCCTATGCTGGATCGATTCTCCGTCATCACCCCCACCTGGCTCAACCGGGCCAGCTACTATACCGGCTCCGTGGGCCCCCTGGGCCGGGACTTCCGCTACCGCTTTCAGCAGGACAACGACAACCACATGATCCGGGCCGCCGTCTACTCCCGCCTCTGCTACGAGAAGGCAAAGGACGTGAAGGAGGAGGTCTTCGCCTGGGATGAGGAGGGCATCGCCCAGATGCGCCAGTGGCTCCAGGAGGAGTACGAGGCCTTCTGCCGGCGGGATGGCATCCCGGAGGAGCAGGCATGAGGATCCTTGTCCTCTCGGACTCCCACGGCCGCGTCACCCCCATGGAGGAGGCACTGGAGGCCGTCCGCCCCCAGCGGATCTTCCACCTGGGGGACGGCTGGGCCGACGCCCGGGAGCTCCACCGCCGCTATCCCGCCATCCCCCTCCACCAGGTGGCGGGCAACTGTGACTACCGCCCCGGCGCGCTGGAGGAGGAGACCCTGCTCCTGGAGGGGCAGCGGATCCTTCTCTGCCACGGCCACCGCTTCGGGGTGAAGACCTCCCTCCTCCAGGCAGGCTTCGCCGCCGAGGAACGGCAGCTGGACGCCTTCCTCTTCGGCCACACCCACCAGCCCTTTCACGACAGGCGGGGCCGCTGCACCTTCCTGAACCCCGGCAGCATCGGCTGCGGCGGCAGCTTCGCCGTGCTGGATCTGGCAGACAGCCGCCTCTCTGCCCGCCTCTACCGCCTGGGCGACCCCATCGAGTAACGCCGCCCATCCCCGGGGCCGTCCCCCGGCAGCTCCCCCGGAAGGCCCCCGCGGGCGGGCTTCCCCTGCCGCCCTCCGGCAGGCCGGGGCCATCCCTCCACACGCACCGCCGCCCAAAAAGCAGAGCCTCCGCTCTGCTTTTTTCACAGTTTTCCGAAAAATCCCCCCTTTCCCGCGACGCCGCCGGGGCAAACGTCGCTATCCCGGGTGAAGGGCTCCACAGCCCCGAAGGAAACCGCAGACCGGGGCCCGCCCCCGGCAGAAAGGAGGCTCCCATGGAGGACGACGCCATCGTGACCCTCTACTGGCAGCGCGATGAGGAGGCCCTGCGGGCATCCTCGGAGAAATACGGCTCCCGGCTCCGCCAGCTTGCCCAGCGCATCCTGGCGGACGCCCATGACGCCGAAGAGTGCGAGAACGACACCTATCTCGCCGCCTGGAATTCCATCCCACCCCACGAGCCCCGCAGCTACCTCTTTGCCTTCCTGGCCCGCATCACCCGCCATCTCTCCCTGGATCGCTGCCGCGGCCGGGAGCGGGAGAAGCGGGGCGGCAGACGGGTGGCCGCCCTGACGGAGGAGCTCCTCCAGTGCCTCCCCGGCGGCGAGACCCCGGAGGAAGCCCTGGATCTCCAGGCCCTGGGGGAGCGCATCTCCGACTTCCTTCAAACACTCCCGGCGGAAAAGCGCAACCTCTTCCTCCGCCGCTACTGGTACTGCGACTCCATCCTGGACATTGCCCGCCGCTACGGGCTCAGCGAGAGCAAGGTGAAAAGCAGCCTCTCCCGCAGCCGCCGGGCCCTGGGGGAAGCGCTTCGGAAGGAGGGCTACCACGTATGAGAGCGGAAGACCTTCTGAACGCCCTGGAACACGTGGATCCCACCCTGGTGGAAGCCGCCGGCCGGAAGCCCAGGCTCTGGCCGAAGCGCCTCCGCCGCTTCGCCGCCATGGCCGCCTGCGTTACCCTGGTGCTGGGGCTGGGCTTCCACACCCTGCTCCGCTTTGACTACTTCCGCGCCGGCTGCAGCGCCTGGCCGGGGAGCATCGTGGACGGCGCCTACTACTTCCGGGTCACCCACAGTGGCCTTTGGCGCTGGTCGGAGGAGACCGGTACGGAGAAAGTCCTCAGCACCTTCTGGTACGACGGCAGCTCCGTCAACGACTACGGCGTCTACTTCAGCCGGGGCCGGACGCTGTGGGTCATCCCCCACGCCACCAGGAAAGCGGAAAAGCTCTACACCGCCCCCCGGGAGCGCTGCTCCCACCTGGGCTTCCCCCTCCTGCCGGATGGCCGCATCGACCTGACCCTCTACGATAAGGATCACCAGATGGGCTCGGAGTACCTCATGGACGGCAAGACCGGCGAGATCCTGGAGACCCTCCAGGAGGATGTCCCCTACGGCAGCTTCTCCGGGGGATCCTACGCCAGCAGCACCTTTCAGCTGGGGGAGCACACCTTCCGCCTGGAGGATCTGAACGGTGGCCGGGCCTACCGCCTGACCCTGGACGGCGAAACCGTCCCCCTGCCGGACGTCCTCTGGATCGACCTCTACGGTGGGGCCCTGGGCGAGACCGGGGACTACGTCCTCCTCTACGCCCGGACGGTAGACGCCGCCAACGACGAGGACGACCGCCAGCTCCTCCTCTCCTCCGACGGCGCGGTGTACTCCCTCCCCTACGGGGAGCACTTCTTCACCGGGGCCCGGGGCTACCTCTACTCCGTGGACTACACCCTCGTCCCCGCGGACACGGAGGATCCCTGGGACGAGCCGGATCGGATCCCCAGCGGCATCCTCTGCTATGAGCTGGCCACCGGCGAGAGCTGGCTCCTCTCCGCCGACGCCGAGCTGGAGCTCTACGAGTTCGTAACGGACGGCGACCTCTTCTTCACCTGCGTCCCCTGGGGCGAGGAACAGGTGGCCTGGCGGCTCCGGTACGACGACGCGGGCCGCCCCACGGGCCTTACCCAGCTCTCCCCCAACGTGGCCCCCGAACACTGACAGAACCGGCGCGTCCCAAGGACGCGCCGGTTCTTTTCTGCTCCTTCCCCCGCATAGACTGCCGGGAAAGGAGGGCTGCCGATGCTCATTCATGTGGTGCGCCCCGGCGAGACGGTCTATGCCATCGCCCGGAACTACGGCGTGGATCCCCACCGCCTGATGGCGGACAACGGCGTCCCGGCGGACGGCTCCCTGGCCGTTGGCCAGACTCTGGTGCTCCGCTTCCCGGACACCGTCCACGCCGTCCGCCCCGGCGAGACCCTGACCGCCATCGCCCGGGCCTACGGCGTCAGCGTCCGTTCGCTCTGGCGGAACAACCCCCAGCTCCTGGGCGGCAGCCTGCTGGCCCCGGGCCAGGTGCTGGTCATCACCTACCATGAGGAGAAGCTGGGCACGGCTCTCGCCAACGGCTACGCCTACCCCTTCCTCTCCCCCGACCTCCTGGCGGCCACCGCCCCGTTCCTCACCTGCCTGACCCCCTTCACCTACGGCCTCAGCCGCGACCTGCACCTCCTCCCCCTCCGGGACGAAGCCCTCCTCACCGGAGCCCGGGCCCACGGCGCCCGGGCCGTGATGCACCTCTCCACCTATACGGAGGAGGAGCAGTTCGACGCCGGGCGGGCGGAGCACCTCCTGACGGATCCCGCCGCCCAGGCCCGGCTCATCGCGGAGATCCGCCGCACCCTGGAGGAGAAGGGCTTCTCCGGCCTGGATGTGGACTTTGAGTACCTCCCCGGCGCCCTGGCGGAGGCCTACGCCGCCTTCCTCTCCCGGCTCCGGCAGGCCCTCCGCG
>CAKTSC010000161.1 GCA_934597465.1 uncultured Dysosmobacter sp. | reverse complement strand
CCCGGGTGGTGATGCCCTTCTTGCCCATGCCGCCCTTGCTCTGGGCGGCATACTCGCTGACGGGGGTGCGCTTCAGGTAGCCGTTGCGGGTCAGGGTGAAGACGCACTGCTCCTCCTCGATGAGATCCTCGATGTCGATCTCGTCCTCCACGTCCTGGATCTCGGTCTTGCGCCCGTCGCCGTACTTCTCCGCGATGGCGGTGAGCTCGTCCTTCAGAATGGACTTCAGCAGCCCCTCGTCGGAGAGGATCCGGTTGAAGTAGGCGATGCGCTCCTCCAGCTCGTCATACTCCGCCTGCAGCTTCTCCCGGTCAAGGCCCTGCAAAGCCTTGAGCCGCATGTCGAGGATGGCCTGGGCCTGGACATCGTCCAGCCCGAAGCGCTGCATCAGGTTTTCTTTGGCGTTGTCGTAGCTGGTGCGGATGATGTGGATGACCTCGTCGATGTTATCCTGGGCGATGAGCAGGCCCTGCAGCAGGTGCTCCCGCTCCTTGGCCTTCCGCAGGTCGAAGCGGGTCCGCCGGACGATGAGCTCCTCCTGGAACTTGAGGTATTCATCGATGATGTGCCGCAAAGACAAAATTTTCGGCTGCTTCTGGTCGTCCACCAGGGCCAGCATGTTGATGGCGAAGCTGGTCTGCAGCTGGGTCTGGGCGAAGAGCCGGTTCAGCACCACCTGGGGATTGGCGTCCCGCTTCACCTCGATGACGATGCGCATACCGTTGCGGTCGGACTCGTCCTGGATGTTGGAGATGCCCTCCAGCCGCTTCTCGTTGACCTGGTCGGCCATGTTCTTGATGAGCATGCGCTTGTTGACCTGGTAGGGAAGCTCCGTCACGATGATGCGGACGCGATCCTTCCCGAACTCCTCCATCTCCGTCCGGGCGCGGAGAATGATCTTCCCCCGGCCGGTGGCGTAGGCCGCCCGGATGCCGCTGCGGCCCATGATGATGCCCTTCGTGGGGAAGTCCGGGCCCGTCACGTGCTGCATCAGGTCATAGAGCGTCGCCTCCGGGTTTTCCAGCACGCAGACGCAGGCGCCGATGACCTCCCGCAGGTTGTGGGGCGGGATGTTGGTGGCCATGCCCACGGCGATGCCGCTGGAGCCGTTGACGAGAAGGTTGGGGAAGCGGGAGGGGAGAACTCTCGGCTCCCGCCGGGTCTCATCAAAGTTGGGATCCCAGTCCACAGTCTCCTTCTCGATGTCCCGGAGCATCTCGTTCGCGAGCTTGCTCATCCGGGCCTCGGTGTAGCGGTAGGCCGCCGGGGGGTCGCCGTCGATGGAGCCGAAGTTGCCGTGGCCGTCCACCAGCATATAGCGCATGGAGAAATCCTGAGCCAGGCGCACCAGGGCGTCATAGACGGAGGCGTCTCCGTGGGGATGGTAGCGGCCCAGCACGTCGCCCACGCAGGTGGCGGACTTCTTAAAGGGCTTGTCGGAAGTCAGGCCGTCCTCATACATGGCGTAGAGGATGCGCCGGTGAACGGGCTTCAACCCGTCCCGCACGTCCGGCAGCGCCCGGCCCACGATGACGCTCATGGCGTACTCGATATAGCTCTTCTCCATCTCCGGCACCAGCGGCGACTCCACGATCCGCTGATTCGGATACCGGATCTCCTCCGGATCATACTGAGGTTTCTTCGACATGGTGTGTCCTCCTTCTTGAGGTATCCGTGAAACGATCAGGCTCCCGCCTGTTTTCTATCTCTGTCATTCCCTGTCATTCTCTGTCATTGCGAGGAGGCCCAACGGGCCGACGCGGCAATCCGCATCCCCCGTCCTAACCCCCGCCCCCGCGGCACCCGATCAATAATCCAAATTCACCGCGTACTGGGCGTTGCGCTCGATGAACTCCTTCCGGGGCTCCACCTTCTCGCCCATGAGGATGGTGAAGGTCTCGTCCGCCGCCACGGCGTCGTCCAGGGTGATGCGGCGCAGCGTCCGCTTCTCGGGATCCATGGTGGTCTCCCACAGCTCGTGGGGGTTCATCTCGCCGAGACCCTTGAAGCGGGAGATGTCGATCTTCACGTTGGGGTTCCCGCCCCGCATCTCGGCGCTGACGGCGTCCCGCTCCGGCTCGGAGTAGGCCACCCTCGTGGTCTTGCCCCGGGTCAGCTTGAAGAGCGGCGGCACGGCGGAGTACACATACCCCTGCTCGATGAGGGGCCGCATGAAGCGGAAGAAGAAGGTCAGCAGCAGCGTCCGGATGTGGGCGCCGTCCACGTCGGCATCCGCCATGATGATGACCTTGTGATAGCGGAGCTTCGCGGGGTCGAACTCCTCCCCGATGCCCGCGCCCAAAGCCGTGATAACGGGCTGCAGCTTGTCGTTGCCATAGACCTTGTCGGAGCGCACCTTCTCCACGTTCAGCATCTTGCCCCAGAGGGGAAGGATGGCCTGGAACCGGGAGTCCCGCCCCTGCGTCGCGGAACCGCCTGCGGAATCGCCCTCGACGATATAGAGCTCGGTGAGCTCCGGGTTATTCTCGTTGCAGTCCCGCAGCTTATCCGGCATGGCGGCGCCGCCCAGGGCGCTCTTGCGCCGGATGGACTCCCGGGCCTTCTTGGCGGCCTCCCGGGCGCGGTTCGCCATCAGCGCCTTGTCCAGGATCATCCGCCCCACCTGGGGGTTCTCCTCCAAAAAGGCCTCCAGCTTGTCGGAGACGATGTTATTGACGAGAGTCCGGATCTCGCTGTTGCCCAGCTTGGCCTTGGTCTGGCCCTCGAACTGGGCGTCCGTCAGCTTCACGGAGATGACGCAGGTGAGGCCCTCCCGGCAGTCCTCGCCGGAGATCTTCTCCTCGTCCTTCAGCATCTTGATCTTCCGGCCGTAGGCGTTGAGCACCGTGGTCAGGGCCCGCTTGAAGCCCTCCTCATGCATGCCGCCCTCGGGGGTGTGGACGTTGTTGGCGAAGGAGAGGATGGTCTCGTTGTACCCGTCGTGGTACTGGAAGGCCACCTCCGCCATGCTGTCGCCCTTGGTACCGGCCATGTAGACGATCTGGGAGTGGATGGGATCCTTGCTGCGGTTGAGATAGGTCACGAACTCCCGGATGCCGCCCGCGTAGCGCATGGTCTCCTCCTGGGGCTCCTCGGCCCGGAGGTCGGCGATGCGGATCTGCAGCCCGGCGTTGAGGAAGGCCTCCTCCCGCATGCGGGTGCGGAGGATCTCGTAGTCATAGACGGTATCCTCGAACATCTCCGGGTCGGGCTTGAAGGTGACGCGGGTGCCGTGGCGCTCCGTGACGCCGATGACCGTCATCTCCTGGGTGATCTTGCCCCGGGAGAACTTCATCTGGTAGATCTTCCCGTCCTTGAAGACCTCCACCTCCAGCCACTCGGAAAGGGCGTTGACCACGGAGGCGCCCACACCGTGGAGGCCGCCGGAGACCTTGTAGCCCCCGCCGCCGAACTTGCCGCCCGCGTGCAGCACGGTATAGACCACCTCGAGGGCGGGCCGCCCGGTCTGGGCCTGGATGTCCACGGGGATGCCCCGGCCGTTGTCCGTCACGGTGATGGTGTCCCCGGGGTTGATGGTCACGTCGATCTCCGTGCAGTAGCCCGCCAGGGCCTCGTCGATGGAGTTGTCCACGATCTCGTACACCAGGTGGTGGAGACCGGAGGAGGAGGTGGAGCCGATATACATGCCGGGCCGCTTGCGCACGGCCTCCAGCCCCTCCAAAACCTGGATCTCGGAGGCGTCGTACTCATTGGCGGCGTCCACCGCCGTCGGATTGCGGAATTCTTCACTCATGGGGTAGTTCTCCTTTCAATCGGGGGATGCAAACGCCTTCCGGCGATCATTTTCCTCTTAAATTACGGGGATATCGAGCCCGAACCTTCGTCCCCTTGGGGAAACAGATTCCCACGTCGGCCCTTCGGGCCTCCTCGGAATGACAAGAGGTAAGACTGTCATTGCGAGGGGACGTTTGCGAGCGCCGCCAGCGGCAGAGAAAGCGAGCAAAAAGGAGTGGCAGTGGTCAAAATTCTGTGAGCGTTCAGCGAACAAAGAATTTTGGGTACCACAACAGGAGCGAAGCGACGCGGCAATCCGCATCCCCCGTCCTAACCCTCGTCCCATCAGGGGTGGGATTCCAAAGGAGGGGGCCGCAGCCCCCTGCCTTTGGGCGTTTCAAGGGGGTTCGGGGGGAAATTCGCAATCCCCCCGAAATTTTTCTTCGGGGGTCTGGGGGTGTATTCTTTCAATTCGGAAAGAATACATCCCCAGATGCCGCCAAGCATCCTT
>CAKTSC010000160.1 GCA_934597465.1 uncultured Dysosmobacter sp. | reverse complement strand
GCCCGCCCCCTACAGGGGACCGGGGCAGGGCGGTGCGTCCAGGACGGCGGGGTGAGGTCACCCCGCCCTACGGGTGCAACGCTGGTGGTGCGCAGTGAAGGGCCGATGTGGTCATCGGCCCCTACGGGGAGACGGGGAAAGCCCTATCAACCACCCGGGCCAGCGGCGCACAGCGGAGCGTTTGCGACGCGGTCGCAAGGGATGGGTAGAAATCGGAGTAGAGATCATCCCCAAAGGAGCCATCAGCCTCGGGCAATCCCCCAGTCAGCCTGCGGCTGACAGCTCCCTTTGCACAAGGGAGCCTTTGGGGACGGGGATGCGGATTGCCGCGTCGGCCCTGCGGGCCTCCTCGCAATGACAATGGTTTCCTCTCATTCCGAGGAGCGGAGCGACGTGGGAATCCGTCCTTTTTACGATGGACGGGGGGCGGGCCGCCGAGGTCGTCGGCCCCTACGGACGCAACGTTGGCGGTCCCCGGTGGCGCCGGGGCCGGTTTCCCTCCTCCCTTTGGTGAGCACGCGGCGAAGGAGGCGGCCCGATGGGCCGCCTCCTTCCTTTTTTACCCCTGCAGGACGGTGCCGTCGGCCAGGGTGATGGTGTGGCCGTTATAGTTGATGGTGCCGTTGTTGGTGAGACTGGTGAGGGTGCAGTCGCCGGTGAGGGTCCAGGTGCAGCCGCTCTCAATGGTGACCACGGCGTTGTCGTTGACGGCGGTGCCGCCCTCGGCGTTCTCAATGATGTTCACCGTGCCGGTGAAGCTGCTGCCGTTCTTCAGGGTCAGATCCAGGGTGGAGATGGTATCCACCACGATGTCGCCCTCCAGGGTCTGGGCGTCGGCGGTGAAATCCACCTGGGCCCCGTTGGCTCCGGCGGTGCCCCAGCCGTGGCTGGCGCTGTTGCCGACGATGCGCAGGAGGTAGGCGTCGGCGTCCTCATTGCGGAGGGTGACGCCGGAGAGGGTCAGGACGCAGTGGGTGTTGGTGACATAGAAGAGGTCGCCGTTCCTGCCGGTGAGGCTGCCGCCGGTCATGGTGAAGGTGGAGGTGCCCACGTCGGCGTCGCCGCTCATGGACTGGTAGATCATGACAGCGTGGACGTTCTCATCGGAGCTGGCCCCCTGGGTGTCGCTCATGCTGCCGGTGACGGCGCAGTTTTCCAGGGTGATGGAGTTCTTGCCCTCGATGACCAGGGCCTCGGAGTGGTTGGCGGTCAAAGCGGCGTTCTTCACGGTGATATCCGCGGTGGAGTAGACCGCCGGGGAGTTGTAGCCACCCGAGGTGTAGGTTCCGCCGTCCACATTCACCGTGCCGCCGCCCCGGTCGGAGCGGATGGCGGCGGAGGAGTCGCCGGAGGTCTCCACCGTCAGGCTGCTGGCGTTGGTGGTGCCGCCGCCGGTGGTCTGGATGCCGCCGGAGTTGTCCGCCGTGGTGGTGATGGTGGAGTCGGAGATGTTCACCGTGGTGCCGCTGCCGTAGCTGAAGACGCCGTTTCCGTTCTGGGCGGAGGAGGTGACGGCGGCGTTGGTGATGGTGACGGTAGCGCCGTTGGTGGCGAGGAGGGCGGCGTTGACGCCGTAGAAGTCGCCGTTTTCGGTATTGGAAGTCGCGCCGGCGGACTTCTCGACGGTGATGCCGTCCAGAGTGACCGTCGCCCCGTCGATGCGGAGGGCGTTCTCGTCGTCGCCGGTGGAGGTGTAGGCGGCGCCGGAGTAGGTGCCGTCCTCCGTGAGGGTATTGGCGCTGCTGCCCTGGGTGACTTCGCCGCCGCCGAAGCCATTGCCGGGGCCGCCCTGGCCGCCGATGCTCACGATCTCCGCCGTGGAAACGGCGGTGCCGCTGCCCACGGTGACGGTGACAACATCGCCCTCAGAGAGGTCGGAGAGGGCCACGGTCTCGCCGTTTTCCGTGATCTCGGCGGCGGAGAAGTCCAGGGTCACGGTCTCGTCGCCCGCGGTGAAGCTGCTGCCGCCGGGGGCGCTGCCGGAGGGCAGGTCGGGGGGCGTGCCGTCGCCGTCGGCGCCGTCTGGCTTCGCGGGGGGCTGGCCGTTGGCGGTATCGCTGTCGGAGCTGCCGCCGGGCTTCTCCGGCGGGGTGTTGGCGTCGGAGCCGCCGTCGGGGGCCTGGCCGCTGGGAGCGGAACCGCCGTCCGGCGGGGTCTGGGCGTCGGAGCCGCCAGAGGGCATATCCGGCGGGGTGCCGGCATCCTCCGTCAGCTCGCCCAGTTGGAGCGTCACGGCGCTGCCGTCGATGGCCGTCACCTGGCCCGTGAGGGTCTGGCCGGAGTAGTCTTCCGTGGTGCTGCCGCAGGCGGCCAGGGACAGGGTCAGCGCCGCCGCGCAGAGGATGGCGATCATTTTTTTCACCGGGGTTCCCTCCTTTTTTGATCTGTTGAGGAGAGGATACCCCGGAAAGCTAAATCTTAGCTGAAAGAATTGGAAACGATCTGTGGACGCGGGAACAAAAAAGGAATGCCGCGGCGCTGGCTGCGGCATTCCTGCTGGAGCGGATAATGGGAGTCGAACCCACCTATGCAGCTTGGGAAGCTGCCGTTCTACCGATGAACTATATCCGCGAGTGTTCCCTCCCGGGGGCTTCCTCTTGGGAACGTAACGGTATTATACCAGAACTTTTCCCGCATTGCAAGAGCGAAAAATGGCGGCGGGGCATGGAGGGGGAATTTTTTTCATAGACTGCCGGTGGAAAGGCCCCGGCATGGCCCCGGCGGCGGAAAACGAGGAAAGAGGGGGAAGTCCTTTGAAGAAATGGCTGAGTTTGCTCTGCGCCCTGGCGCTGCTGACGCTGCCCGCCCGGGCGGTGGAGGTGGAGGCGCCCTCCGCGCTGCTGATGGAGCGGGACACCGGGACGATCCTTTTTGAGAAGGACGCCCACACGCCCCGGGAGCCCGCCAGCGTCACGAAGGTCATGACGCTGCTGCTGGTGATGGAGGCCATCGACTCCGGCCAGCTCCAGTGGGAGGACACGGTGACGGGCTCCGCCCACGCCGCCTCCATGGGCGGGAGCCAGATCTGGCTGAAGGAGGGGGAGGGGCTCAGCGTTGCCGACATGGTGAAGGCCGTGTGTGTGGTATCCGCCAACGACTGCGCCGTGGCCCTGGCGGAGCATCTGGCGGGCAGCGAGGAGGCCTTCGTGGAGCGGATGAACGTCAGGGCACAGGAGCTGGGCATGGAGGACACCCACTTCGTCAACGCCTGCGGCCTCCCGGCGGAGGGGCACGTCACGTCGGCCTACGACATCGCCCTCATGAGCCGGGAGCTGGTGCTCCGTCACCCGGACATCCGGCAGTATACCACCCTCTGGATGGACACCCTCCGGGACGGGCAGTCGTCTCTCGTGAACACCAACAAGCTGGTGCGCTTTTACCCCGGCTGCACGGGGCTCAAGACCGGCTCCACCTCCACGGCGGGCTACTGCGTCAGCGCCACGGCGGAGCGGGAGGGCATGGAGCTCATCGCCGTGATCCTGCAGGGCAGCACCTCCGCCCAGCGCTTTGAGGACGCCAAGGCCCTGTTGAACTACGGCTTCGCGGGCTACACCCTCTGCACCCTGACGCCGGGGGAGGCCCTGCCGCCCATCCCGGTGGCGCTGGGGGAGCGGGCCACGGTGCAGCCGGTGGCGGAGGAGAGCCGCATCCTGCTGGAGAAGACCCAGGCCGCCGGGCTGGAGCAGCGGGTGGAGCTGGCGGAGCGCGTGGAGGCCCCCGTGGCCCGGGGCGACCGCCTGGGGACGCTGACCGTCACCCAGGGGGAGGAGACGGTGGCGGAGATCCCCCTGGTGGCCGGGGAGGAGGTGCCTCGGGTGTCCTGGCAGGCCCTGGCGCTGCGGCTGCTGCGGGGGGCGCTGTTCGGGGGATAGGGAAAGGGATTCGGGCCCCGCCCGTTGGGCGGGAGTGCCGGGGAAGCCCGGCGGCTTTTGGCCCCCGCTGGGGCCGGGATGTCCCGCCGTTCCGGCGGGGATGGGGAGCAGGTGATGACCTGCGGCAGGTGGCCCCCGTTGGGAGGCCGGGGTTGTCCCGCCCGTTGGGCGGGGGTGATAGTTCCGATGAAGATCGGGGGCTTGCGAGGGGGGATTTCGATTTTCCCCCCTGACAACCCCCTTAAAATGACCAAAGGAAGGGCCCGCGGGCCCTTCCTTTGGAAACCATCCTGGAGTGGGACGGAGGGAGCTGTTTTTAGAGTATTTTCGGTAGGACGGTAGGGGGCGGGCTCTGTCCCGCCCCGGGGCAGGGGCTCCGCAAACGGCGGGGGCGTGCGGACG
>CAKTSC010000159.1 GCA_934597465.1 uncultured Dysosmobacter sp. | reverse complement strand
TTCATATGGGAGAGTTCCAGAGCGGTCAAATGGGGCAGACTGTAAATCTGTTGCCTTCGGCTTCGGTGGTTCGAATCCACCCTCTCCCACCAATCACGGCGACGGTTGTCGCCGTGATTTTTTTGTCTCCGGACGAACCCCCGGCCCGGTTCGGCGCCCTCCCCCGCCCGGCATGCCGAGGGGCGCGGGAGGCAAAATTCTTGTTTATTTGTTTCTCTATAAACAAGAATCTTGTTACCATGGCAAAATATAGCACAGATGTTCGTATCTGTCAAGGGGTTTAACAAGAAACTTGTTGAAAAAGATTGACACGACCGGGGCTCTCCCCTATCATAGGGAGTGAAATCAAGGAACGGAGGCGGAGCGCATGAGTTTCGGGAAACGGATCCAGGAGCAGCGGGAGCAGCTGGGGCTGTCTCAGGCGGCGCTGGCCCGGCGGCTGGGGGTGTCCCAGTCCACGGTGGGCAACTACGAGGCGGGCATCAGCTTCCCCAAGGAGGAGGTGCTGCTGCGGCTCTTTGACTGTTTGGAGACGGATCCCAACGCCCTCTTCCGGGACAGCTTCCGGGGCGGAGGCCAGGTGCTGAGCCGGCCGGAGCGGCAGCTCTTGGAGCGGTACCGGGCCCTGCCCCCCGCCGGGCGGGAGACGCTGCGCTCGGTGTCCGAGGCCCTGTGCGCCTTCCGGGACGAGATGGCCCGCTCACCCGAGGAGGAGCCCCGGGTGATCCCCCTCTACCGCTCCCCGGCGGCGGCGGGCTACGCCGCCCCGGTCTTCGGGGAGGACTTCGACTACCTTCCCGTCCGGGGGGACGTGCCGGCGGCGGCGGAGTTCGCCGTGCGCATCCAGGGGGACTCCATGGAGCCCTGGCTCCGGGACGGCGGCGTGGCTTACGTGAACCACGATCCCCTGCAGGGGGGCGACGCGGGCATCTTCTGCGTGGATGGAGAGATGTTCTGCAAGCAGTACTACCGGGATCCCCTGGGGATGGTGTATCTCTTCTCCCTGAACCGGGCCCGGGCGGACGCGGACATCCTGCTGCCGCCGGAGAGCGGGCGGAGTTTGGTCTGCCTGGGCAGGGTCATGCTGCACACCATGCCTTTGCCGGGGAAGGACGAGTGAAAACGCCGGAGGGCATCCGGTTTTAGAGGGAGGGGGAAAGCCCATGCTTCTCTATTTCTCCGCCACGGGGAACTGCAAATATGCGGCCCTTCGTCTGGCCCAGGCCGCCGGGGAGGAGGCGCTGTCCATCGTGGACTGCCTCCGGGAGGGGCGCTATGCCTTTGCGGACAGCGCCATCGGCATCGTCGTCCCCACCTATTTCTAGGGGCTGCCCAGTATCGTCCGCGAGTTTCTGGGGAAAGCGTCCTTCCAGACGGAGTACCTCTACTTCGTGGCCACCTACGGCACGACCCCGGGGGCCATCGGGGCCATGGCCCGGGAGGCCATCCGGGGCCGGGGGATCGACGCCTACTCCGCCATCCGGATGGCGGATACCTGGACGCCGGTCTTTGACCTCTCCACCCCGGAGAAGACGGCAAGGTTCACCGGAGGGACGGAGGCGGCCATCGGCCGCGTGATCCGGGACGTCCGGGAGCGCCGCGTCAACCGGCACATGTCCCCCCGCGTCCCGGCGATCCTCGTCCGGCTGACCGCCCAGCCGCTTTACGACAGAGAGATGCGCCGAACCGCCCACCTCCGCGTGGAGAAGAGCTGCGTCGGCTGCGGGCTCTGCGTGCGGAAATGCCCCGTTCAGGCCATGGAGCTGCGGGACGGAAGGCCGGTCTGGGTCAAGGAGAAGTGCGTGATGTGCCTTGGCTGCCTGCACCGCTGCCAGAAGTTTGCCATCCAGTACGGGAAGCGGACGAAGGGGCACGGGCAGTACACCAATCCCCACATGACGGTATGAGCGCCCGCGCGGCGCAGGAAAGAAAAAGCCGCCGGAGGAACCTTCGTTCCTCCGGCGGTTTCGCGGCCTCAGAGGGGCCTGACGGCCCGAAGCTCGATGTAGCCCCGGCTGCCCTTGGGCTCCAGCTGGATGCGGGGCTGGCTGTCGTCCCAGGCCCGGCCGATGGCCTCCGGGGCGTAGCGATCCATGGCCTGCTGCACGGCCAGGATGGCCTCCCGGTAGTCCTCCTCGGCGAAGGGCTCACCCTGGAACATCAGGTACTCCGCCTCCGGCAGGGGGATGACATCGAAGCCCTCCGGCACCGGGGCGGCGCTGTCCTCCGGCACCTCCACGCCCTGGACGTAGACGGAGGTGCCGGGCTCGCGGTACGCCTCCGGCAGCCACAGGCCCACGGGCTCCCCGGCCAGGGAGTCCATGCTGAGGAGCAGGCCCCACACATCACAGCCCACCTCGCCGCAGTAGGCGAAGTACTCCGCGGCCGCCGCGCCCCGCTTCACGATGGCCTTGCGTGCGGGCCTGCGCACCGTCTGGATGAATACGTTCCGGATATCCTTCATAGAAATCGTCTCCTTTCGCAGTTCCCGGAATTTCGCGCCGTAAGGGACAAAGAGGGGGATGGGCACGGGGTTCCGTGCGTACTCCCCCGGGGTCACGCCGAAGGCCCGCCGGAAGGCCCGGGTGTAGCCGTCCACGCTGCCGAAGCCCAGCTCCATGGCCGCGTCGATGACCCGGCAGCCGCCCTCCTTCAGCCGCAGGGCCGAGCGGGACAGCCGCAGCCGCCGCTGGTAATCCGCAGGCGTGAGGCCCGTGAACTCCCGGAAGAGGCGGTAGGAATACCAGGGCGAGTACAGGGATACCCGGGCCAGATCCCCCAGAGTGAGCTCCCGCTCCGGGTGCTCCCCCAGGAGATCCTGCATCCGCTGCACCGCCAAGACCTGCTCCCGCATCGCCGTCCCCTCCCTTCGCCTTACCGGCATAGTCTATCAGCTTCCCGAAACGATCTCTCGACCATTCTTGCCATTTTGCCCCCGCAATGCCGCTCCGCGGCGAGCCGGGCAGCAGGTGCTTCCAACAGAAGAGGGCAGCCGACCAGGGGCTCCCGTCCCCCGTCCCAGGCGCGCAGCGCAGCGTCCGCGCCCGTCCCCGGGAAAAGTCCAGGAAGGGGCCGGGGCCCCTTCCTGGTTTCCGCCGCCGATAGCGGCGGAAAGAAGCAGGATCATTTTTCCCGGCGGCGCACCCCAGGGTGGTCTCTCTTGCCCCTTCGGGGCAATTCACCTCCTGTACGGCGGGAAAAATCCCTCCCACGAAGCGACGTGCGAAGAGGAGTGCAAGGCCCCTCCGGCGATGCCGGAGGGGCCTTGTGCCATCGTGCCGCCCATTGGGCGGCACGGGGCCCTCTCGTTTGGAGCGGCGAAGCCAGTCCAAACGAAAGCGTTCCCCTCGCCGGAATGTTTCCCGGTACATTCCGGCGAAATCCCGTCAGCCGATAAAGCCGCCGTCCACCGTCAGCACCTGGCCGGTGATGAAGCTGGCGTCGTCCGAGCTCAGGAAGCCCACGGCGCGGGCGATGTCCTCGGGCTGGCCCAGGCGGCCCAGGGGGGTGGCCGCCGCCAGCTGGCGGAGGGTCTCTTCCCCCAGGACGCGCACCATGTCGGTCTCAATGACTCCGGGGGCCACGCAGTTCACCCGGATGCCGGAGGGAGCCAGCTCCATGGCGAGAGACCGGGTCAGGGCGATGATGCCCGCCTTGGTGCAGGAGTAGGTCACCTCGCAGCTGGCGCCCCGCAGGCCCCAGATGGAGGAGATGTTGACGATGCTGCCGCGCTTTTCGTGGAGCATGGCGGGCAGCACCGCCTGGACGGTATTGCGGGCGCCCTGGAGGTTCACGCCGAAGTAGCGATCCCAGAGGGCGTCGTCCACGTCCTGGAAGAGGGCCTGCCCGGCAACACCGGCGTTGTTGACGAGGATGCCGATCTCCCCCAGCTCAGCGCGGCAGCGCTCCGCCATGGCGTTCACGGCGGCGCGGTCAGAGACATCGGCCCGGACGGCGACGGCCCGGCGGCCCAGGGCCCGGACGGCGGCGGCGGTCTCGGCGGCGGCGTCGGAGCGCTCATGGTAGTTGACGCAGACATCCCAGCCGCGGCGGGCCAGCTCCAGGGCCACGGCCCGGCCGATGCCCCGGCTGGAGCCGGTGACGAGGGCAGCAGTTTGCATGGTTTCGACCTCCTGATGGGTAATTTTCGGATCAGTCCCCCCAGCATAGCAAATTTTTTGGAAAAACGCAAGAAAACTGTTGACAAACCGGAGGCTTTCGTGTATCTTATACATGTTCGCTTCGGACGGTTAGCTCAGCTGGCTAGAGCACCTGCTTGACGTGCAGGGGGTCACAGGTTCGAGTCCTGTACCGTCCACCA
>CAKTSC010000158.1 GCA_934597465.1 uncultured Dysosmobacter sp. | reverse complement strand
AAAGCGGGAGCGCTTCTCCGTGAACTCGCTCTCGGCATCCTGAAAGGGTACGCGATACTCCGTCATGGCTGCCCCTCCTTAGAGTGCCTGATTGTAGATCTTCTTCACATGGCTCCTGCCCCGGTACATCAGGAAGTAGGCAGCGATAAGGCTCAGAGCATTGAAGCCGATGATGATGCCCCGCTCCGGCAGAGCCTCCGCCAGGGCGCCGGAGAGCAGGGTCCCCGCGATGCTCCCCATGGAGCAGAGCATGGTGAAGGTGCCGTTGAACCGGGCCCGCTTGGTATCCGGCAGGTAGGACTGGGTGGCGGAAATGCGGATGTTGTAGCTGGTGACGCTGAGGAGCCCCTCCAGGAAGAACATCCCCGCCATGAGGGGGATGGGCATGAAGAGCTCCCCCATCTCCAGAAAGCAGATGGTCACGTAAACCGTCATGGCGATGGCGAACTTCTTCTCCGTGGGGAACTTCACCTTATAGTGGATGAGCCCGCCCACAAAGCGCCCCGCCACCGAGAAGTTGGAGACGATGGAGTAGAGCGTCACCACCGCGATGGGCCACATGGCGAAAAGCTGGGGATGGTTCCGGAAGAAGGGCAGATACAGGTTCCCTGCCCCGCTTCCGGCGAAGTTGGATACCATGAAGTACGCCGTGATGACAAGAAGCCCCTTCTCCCCGGCAATGTACGTCACGCCCTCCCGGAAGTCCCGGCGGAAGCGCTTCAGCGGCCCCATGCCGTCCGCCGGAGGGGCCTTGTCCATGTGGGTTTCCTGGTATTTGATGGTGCGCTCAAAGGCCGCCGCTGTGAAAAAGCACAGGGCATTGAAGAGGAACAGCGGCGTCACCGTGCCGAGCCTATCGTAGACCATGGCGGCGATGGGCGTGGACATGGCGGCGATGGGCCAGAGCATGCTGGAGACCGAGTAGGCCTTGGAGTAGTTCCCCTCCGAGATGAGGTTGGGGTAGAAGCTGTCGTAGGCCACCACATAGATCCCGTCGATGGCACCGATCAGCAGCGTCCCCGCCAGCAGGAAGGGATAGCTGAACCAGCCGCTCCGCATCACCAGGTAAAATACCAGGAACACGAAGGATGACAGGAAGTCCAGGCTGTAAATGACCTTCTTCCGGCTCATGCGATCCAGCACCGGCCCCGCCAGCAGGGGACAGACCAGCATGGGGATCTGGAAGCAGATGTTGAAGAGCGCGTAGAGGAAGGTGGAGCCGGTGTAGTCCAGCACCATGATGCTGATGGCGAAGCCCGTCATGGTGCCGCCCACCATGGAGACCACGCTTCCTAAGGTGATGATGGTGAAGTCCCGCGTCCAGAGCTTATTGGCGGGCTTCCCCTCTGTGGAATGATCCTCGTTCATTTTCCCTCTCTTTCCGGCCCCAGACGGGGCCACGCGGGCGGAAGCGGGCGGGAACTGTCCACTTCTGCTGTGAAGCAAAACGCCTTGTCAGGCGTTGCGTTCTCTTGTTCTCTCCCAGTCCTCCCGGGTCAGGGCGTACATTCGGCTGCCGTGCATCTCACCGGACGGACACGCCCTGGGCTTCTCCTGGCAGACGTAGGTAAAACCGCACTTCTCCACCACCCGGCGGGACTTGCCGTTCTCCGGAAAGTGGCCGCACCAAATCCGCTCCTCGCCCCGCTCCTCAAAGCACCAGCGCTGTAGCTCCCTTACGGCCTCCGGGATGAGTCCCCGGCCCCAGTAAGCCCGGCCGATCCAGTAGCCGATCTCGCTCTCGCCCTTCCCCTCCGGCAGCTCCGTGGGGAAGACGCCCACGGAGCCTACCGGCTCCCCGGTCTCCCGCAGGATCACGGCGAAGGTGCCAGGCTCCGAGAGCACCGTCCGGATGATCTCCCGGCTCTCCTCCACGGAGGCGTGGGGCTTCCAGCCCGCGCTGAGCCCCACCTGGGGATCCGAGGCATAGCGGAAGAGGGCGGGAGCGTCCTCCTCCCGCCAGGGCCGCAGGATGAGCCGCTCCGTCTCCAGCGTCACCATTCCTCTTTCTCCTCCGGGGGCAGCCCCTCGGCGTAGGCGCGTACCTGCCCCAGCGTCCGGGGCCCGCAGACGGCCACCACATCGATGGTCTCGCCGTACTCCACGCTCTCCACCCGGGCCTCCCGGTAGAGCATATCCAGAAGCCCACCCTTGTCGTAGGGCAGATGCAGCGTCACCCGCCGGGTGCCCTTGTCGAGCTTTCTGTCGATCATCTCCAGCAGGCGCTCCACGCCCTCGCCGCTGCGGGCAGAGATGGCGCAGATGTCCTCGCCGTGGGGCATGATCTCCCCCGCCGGGAAGAGGTCGGCCTTGTTGAAGACCTCGATCCGGGGCAGCTCCCCGGCCCCCAGTTCCCGGATGAGGTTCTCCACCACCTCCGCCTGCTGCTGCCACTCGGGGTTGGAAACGTCGATGACGTGGAGCAGCAGGTCGGCGTACTCCAGCTCCTCCAGCGTTGCCTTGAAGGCCTCCACCAGCTGGTGAGGGAGCTTGCGGATAAATCCCACGGTGTCCGAGATCACCACATCCAGGGTATCGCTGACGGTGAGCTGGCGGCTGGTGGTATCCAGGGTGTCAAAGAGGCGGTTGTTGGCCGGGATGGCCGCCCCGGTCAGCTGATTCAAGAGGGTGGACTTCCCGGCGTTGGTATAGCCCACGATGGCCACCACCGGGGTCTCGTTCTTCTGCCGGAGCTGCCGCTGGGTGGCCCGCACCCGGCGCACCTCCTCCAGATCCCGGCGCACCTTGTCGATCTTTTTGTGGATCAGGCGGCGGTCGGTCTCCAGCTGGGTCTCGCCGGGGCCCTTGGAGCCGATGGCTCCCTTGCCGCTGCTGCCGCCCTGGCGCTCCAGGTGCGTCCACATGCCGGTGAGCCGGGGCAGCAGGTACTGGTACTCCGCCAGCTCCACCTGCAGCCGGCCCTCCTTGGTCTTGGCCCTCTGGGCGAAGATGTCCAGGATCAGCCCGCAGCGATCCAGCACCTGCACCCCCAGCAGCTCCGTGAGCACCCGCTGCTGGGAGGGGGACAGGTCGTTGTCAAAGATCACCATGTCCGCCCCGGTATTCTCGCAGAAGAGCTGCACCTCCGCCGCCTTCCCCTCGCCGATGAAGCAGCGGGGGTCCGGGGAGTTCCGGTTCTGCAGGACGGTGCCCAGGGTCTCGCCCCCGGCAGTCTCCACCAGGGCCGCCAGCTCCGCCATGCTCTCCTCGTCGGCGTTCTCTTCCTTCTTCAGGACCGGGGAGTTGAGACCCACCAACACGACTTTATTGCGAATTTCATCCATATTTCAACGGTTCTCCTTACTTACCGGTGATAGACCTCCACCACCCGGCCGATATAGCTCCGGTGCCAGCCGCCGTGGGCGGCGTCATAGTACTTCTCGATGGGGCTGGGGACCACCATGTGCTCCGGCGAGAGGTCCTGGGCGTAGAGCTTCTCGCAGACCAGCACCCACTCGCTCTCATCGAAGAAGGGCGCGTCCCCCGCGCCGTAACAGAGGGTCAGGCCGCAGTCCCGGATCTTGTCCGTGTCCCGACCACTCCTGGCGCCGCAGTAGGCGGTGATTTCCTTCGCCTCCTCCGGCAGGACGGAGACGGTGAAGTACCGGCTCTCCTCCATAAACTGATAGGTATAGCGCTCCGGCCGGACGAAGACCGTGCACACCGGGATGCTCCAAAGGCTCCCCAGCTGGCACCAGCCGATGGTCATGGTGTTGCACTTCTCCCGGTTCCCGGCGGTCAGCAGCGGCGGCTGGCGGCGGAAAACGGCAAAGATCTCCGGCGTCAGCTCGATATTCTCCAAACGGTGCAGCTCCATGACAATGCTCCCCTTTCCTTCCTGCGGCCCGGCACGGCGGGCCTGTTTCCTTGATTATACCTGCCCTTCCGGGAAAAGTAAACAGCCGCGTCCTCTTTCCACGCATCCGTGTGTTTCTTCGGATGGGCAAAAAAAGGGTCTGCCGCAACTGGCAGACCCTTTTAAGACTTGCTTGGCAATGCTTAGCCGAGACCGAACTTCTTGTTGAACTTGGCAACACGGCCGCCGGTATCGACCAGCTTCTGCTTGCCCGTGAAGAAGGGGTGACACTTAGAGCAGACTTCCACCTTGATATCCTTCTTGGTAGAACCTGTCTCAATCACATTACCGCAGGCGCAAGTAATCGTAGTCTGCTGATAATTGGGATGGATTCCTTCCTTCATTGCTCTCGTTCACCTCTTTCCCTTGTAACTACCCGCGTCAGAGCTTTCACCCCACGCAAGCTAGATTAGTTTACCACAGACTTTTGGGAATTGCAAGCTCTTTTTTCTCATTTCCGCCGCTTTT
>CAKTSC010000157.1 GCA_934597465.1 uncultured Dysosmobacter sp. | reverse complement strand
ACCTTCTCCAGGACGGGGGCGTCGGGCTCCTCGATGCGCTGGAGGATCTGCTCGCCGGCGGCGGTGCCCAGCTCCTCCACCGGCTGGATGATGGAGTCCATCTGGTCGGCGTAGAGCTGGTTGAGGCTGGAGTCGTAATCCACGAAGCTCACAAGGTCGATGTCCTGGCCCAGGCGGATGTTGTGGCGGTGGGCGTAAAGGATGGCCTCGGACACCAGGGAGTTCCGGCAGACGATGAGGGCGTCGCACTCCTTCTCCATCAGCTCGTCCAGGCACTGGTGGGCGCTGCCCTCAGAGACGCCGCCGTAGCGGATGAGCTCCTCGTCCACCTCCAGGCCGCAGTCCTGCACGGCCTGCTGGTAGGCGGCGATGCGCTCCTTGGTGGAGGAGAGCCAGGGCAGGCCGCCGATGATGCCGATGCGGCTGTCCCCCTTGCGGACAAGGCGGCAGACGCTGCGATAGATGGGCTGGAAATTGGACACACTGACGGAGGAGTACTTCTTGGTGTCAAAGACCCGGTCCACCAGCACCACCGGGAAGCCGTTGGGGATCAGGGCGTCGAAGCGCTGGAAGCTGTCCATGGTGCTGGCCACGAGAAGACCGTCCACCAGGCCCGCCGTCAGCAGGCGGATGTTGTTCTCCTCCCGCTCCATGCTCTCCTTGCTGTTGGAGACGATGAGGTGGTAACCGTGGGCGGAGAGACAGTCCTCGGCGGTCTCGATCATGGTGCCGAAGAACTTGCTGGAGATGTCCGGCACCACGAAGCCGATGGTCTTCTTCTTGCCGGTGCGGAAGCTCCGGGCGGAGGCGTCCGGCGTGTAGCCCAGCTCCCGGATGGCGGAGTAGACCCGGTCGCGGGTCTCCTCAGAGACGTAGCGGGTCTGGTTGATGGTGTGGGACACGGTGGCGGTGGAGACACCCGCCAGCTTGGCCACGTCGCTGATGGTCACTTTCATAGCTGTCACCCCGGCTTGCGTAATGTTTTCCGCGCTTGCGCAATCGCGCCATTTGGGTCAAGTATAGCCCCATCCCCGCGGAACGTCAAGCTCTTTTCCCGTCTTTTTCGGGTTTCTTCCCAGGCAACCGATTGAATTTCATGAAAACCACCAAAAACAGGGGTGAAAAATCATCGATTTTACCGGTTGCCTTCGGCGGGCGCCCGTGATAATATGCTAGTGTAATCGATTAACAAATCGATTGCGCAATCGGTTTTTCCTATCCTCACCGGATATTTCTCCTGAAAAGAGACGGAACCAAGATTTGAGACGAAAAGGAGTCTTTCACTATGAAGAAAACGAGAATCGGCATCAACGGCTTTGGCCGCATCGGCAGTCTGGTTCTCCGCGCCGCAGAGCAGCGGGACGACGTGGAGGTCGTGGCCATCAACGATCCCTTCATGGCCCCGGATTACATGGCTTACATGCTCCGCTATGACACGGTTCACGGCAAGTTCCCCGGCACCGTGGATTCTGAGGACGGCGCCCTGATCGTCAACGGCCGCAAGATCGCCGTCTTCAGCCAGATGGAAGCCAAGGACATCCCCTGGAAGAGCGTGGGCGCGGAGTTCATCATGGAGTCCACCGGCAAGCACCTGACCGCCGAACTGTGCAAGGGTCATATCGAGGCCGGCGCTAAGCACGTGGTCATCGGCGCCCCCTCCAAGGACGACACCCCCATGTTCGTCATGGGCGTCAACCACAAGAAGTACACCCCTGACATGACCTATGTCTCCAACGCCTCCTGCACCACCAACTGCCTGGCCCCCATCGCCAAAGTCCTGCAGGAGAACTTCGGCATCAAGGAAGGCCTGATGACCACCGTCCACTCCGTGACCCCCACCCAGAAGATCCTGGACGGCGCTTCCATGAAGGACTGGCGCGGCGGCCGTGCCGCCTGCGGCAACATCATCCCCTCCTCCACCGGCGCGGCCAAGGCCGTGGGCAAGGTCATCCCCGAGCTCAACGGCAAGCTCACCGGCATGAGCATGCGCGTTCCCACCCTGGATGTCTCCGTGGTGGATCTCACCGTCAACCTGGAGAAGCCCGCCACCTATGAGGAGATCTGCCAGGCCATGAAGGCCGCCTCCGAGGGGGAGCTGAAGGGCGTTCTGGGCTACACCGAGGATCCCGTGGTGTCCTCCGACTTCATCAGCGACCCCCGCACCTCCATCTTCGACGCCAAGGCGGGCATCGCCCTCACCGATACCTTCGTGAAGGTGGTCTCCTGGTACGACAACGAGTGCGGCTACGCCACCAAGGCCGTGGAGCTGATGCGCTACATGGACACCGTGGACAACCAGTAATTCCAACCACTTCCTGTCTTCTTTCTATTTTCTTTCTTTCCATCAGGCGCAGGGCCCTGCCGGATCTCCGGCAGGGCCCTGCGTCATGCTTTCCCCGCGGGACGGGGGAGGAGGGGCCATAGGGCCTGCCGAAACGCCAGCCGTCCCCGGCAAAGCCGGGGACGGCTGGCGTTTTGCTTGGGGGAGCGGGGGAACGAGGAGACTGGGGGATGCCCTGCGAAAAGGCGGCCCTGCGGGGCAGGGCCGGAGGGGGGCTGGAAGCGCGGCACCGAGGGGGCACTGGGGGGTGGAGGGATTGCCGGAGGCGCGGCACCGGGAGAGGACTGGGAGCGCGGGGCGGGGTCGGAGCGCTGGGGGCGGCATGGAAGGCGGCGGAAGAGCCCGCAAAAAAACCTTGGCCCCCATCCACTCCGGCGGTGGATGGGGGCTACTTCCCGGTTTCGTTCTGCATGGGCTTGTTCCTGCTTTCTTTGTCTTCCGTCCGCCAGAAAGGGACACGGCTTCCAATCCCTGAAGCACCGGTGGCACGGCCTGCCGTGCGGTTCTCTTCAAGCTGTGCTTCGTCTTTGGGGCTGCGTGTTTCCGTGGGAACGGGGGAAAGGGGGCGGGCCGCTGGCTAGGAGGGTTTCGGGGTACCGCTGCCTTTCTGTATCTAAAACATACAATAAAGCGGGATGAAAGTCAAGAAGGATTGTGCAAGTTCCACGGAATCCATAAAAGCGCCCGCCGAAACCCGGCGCTCTGCACAAAGGTTCCACCTTGGAAACGGTTCCTCCGGGCGGCGGTTCAGGGCGGGCTTCCGGGCATGGGAAAGCGCCGCCCGGAGGCGGCGCTTGGGGAAGGCGGCGGGAGGGCCGCTACGCGGCGGCCCGGGGGAGCTCCACCCGGCAGCGGCGGAGAAGGACGCAGGCGAGGGCCAGGGTCAGGACTTCCGTCACCGGGAAGGCCGCCCAGATGCCCGTCATGCCGAAGAGGGCGTCCAGCAGCCACATCATGGGCACGAGAAGGGCCAGCTGCCTTGTGAGGTTGATGACCATGCTGCCCCGCACCCGGCCCACCGCCTGGAGGTAGGTGGCCACCAGGGTGGAGAGGCCGTTGCAGGGGTAGCCCAGCACCAGGATGCGCATGGCGGGGACACCGATCTCCAGCAGCTCCGGCGAGGCGTCGAAGAGCCCCAGCACCGGGGCGGGGAAGCAGAAGAGGACGAGGCCGCCCAGGGTCATCAGCGCCGCCGCGCCCCAGAGACCGCAGCGGAAGGCGGCGCGGAGACGGTCGGGCCTGCCCGCGCCGTAGTTGAAGCTCATCACCGGCAGTGTCCCCTGGATGAGGCCGTTCACCGTCATGACGATCATGTGCTGGGCCTTGAAGTAGGCCCCGAAGAAAGCCACCGCCGTCATGTCCGGCTTCAGGAAGAGGTTGGCAAAGGTGACGGTGAAGGAGTTCAGCGCGTTCAGGATAAAGCTGGGGAGCCCCAGGGTCAGGATCTCCCTGACCTCGCTGAAATGCACCCGGAAGCCCCGGATCTTCATTTTCACCTTCTGGGGCGTGCCCAGCAGCACCCAGAAGGCGAGAAGGGTGGAGAGGGTGAAGCCCAGCACCGTGGAGAGGGCCGCGCCCCGGATGCCCATGGCCGGGAAGGGGCCCCAGCCGAAGATGAGGATGGGGTCGAAGATCAGGTTGAACACCACCCCCGCGATCTGAAAGCCCATGGGCGCCAGCATGTTGCCCGTGGCCTGGACGATCTTCTGGATGGCGATGTGCACCATGTTGGGGATCTGCATGAAGACGCAGACGGACATGTACTCCATGGCCAGGCGGTAGATCTCCTCGTCCGTGGTGAAGGAACGGAAGTAGGGGCCGGAGACCGCCGCCGCCAGCACGTTCAGCACCGCGCCGAAGAGGAAGGCCAGAAGGATGCCCAGGGTCACGATCTCGTTGGCCTTGTCCTGCTCCCGCCGCCCCAGGCTCCGGGCGATGACCACGTTGATGCCCACGCCCAGGCCGATGGAGCAGGCGCACATAAGGCT
>CAKTSC010000156.1 GCA_934597465.1 uncultured Dysosmobacter sp. | reverse complement strand
GCACCCGGAACTGGATGCTGCGCTCCGGCTCCACCAGGCAGTCCATGACGCCCTCCCGGATGAACTCCGGCCGGGCGGCCATCACCGGCTCCAGGGACTCCAGCACCTCGTGGACGGCCTGGTGGAACTCGGGCTGGGCGGGGTTGCGCTTCGCAAGGCGAAGCATTAAGTCCTGCAAATACTCGTTCTTCATCTGGCTAATTCCTCCTGGAAATGCAGGAAACTGCGCGGTGCGATCCGCGCAGTTTCCGACAGATATACACTTGTCCTTCTATGCGATACAGGATACCAGCTTCCCGTTTCCCTGTCAACGCCCTTTTCCCCGGCGGGGCGGGATTTCGTCGGCCTGCACAGAAATTTTCCGCTTTGAAGCGTTAAATTTCTGGCGAACCGACGGCGCTCCCCTCTGCCCTCAGTCGCTCCAGCAACGTCTCCGGCGGCAGGGGACGGTCAAAGTAGAAGCCCTGGCAGAGGACGTCGCCGTAGCGGCGGAGGTA
Source organism: uncultured Dysosmobacter sp. (assembly GCA_934597465.1). GTDB lineage: Bacteria > Bacillota > Clostridia > Oscillospirales > Oscillospiraceae > Oscillibacter. The sequence goes on along the minus strand of CAKTSC010000156.1, from coordinate 3,848 downwards.
ATCGAAGGTCTCCGCCGACTCCACGCCCTCAAAGCAGATGTCGTAGCCCATCCGCCGGGCGGCCTGGACGGCGGCGTCGGCAAAGATGCGGTTGGCCCGCCGCCAGGGGATGCCCCCCACGAAGCCGCGATCCAGCTTCACCTCCTGGACGGGCAGCTCCAGCAGCAGGCCGAAGGAGGCCGCACCCATGCCCACATCGTCCAGAGCCAGGCGGACGCCCTCCTGCCGGAAGCCCTGGGCGGTCTCCGCCAGGCACTCTGCGTCCAGCCACCGGCAGCGCTCCGTCAGCTCCAGGCAGAGCCGCTGGGGCGGGAAGTCCTCCTCCGCCAGGAGCTCCATGACCCGGCGGCGGAAGTCCGGGTGCTGGAGCTGCCCGGCGGTGACGTTGACGTTCAGGGTGAAGTCCGGCCGCAGGGCCAGCATCTCCCGGCCGTCCCGCAGGGCCCGGCGCAGGATCCAGAGGCCCAGGTCGAAGAAGCAGGGATCCTCCTCCAGCCAGGGGAGGAAGCGGCCCGGGGCCACCTCCCCGCCGCCGTCCCGCCAGTAGAGCAGGGCCTCGGCCCCAGCAACGGCACCGCTCTCCGCCCGGATCACAGGCTGGTAGCGCAGGGCGAAGCCCTGCCGCTCCCCCAGGGCGTCCCGGTGGACGCGGGCCAGGAGGCGCAGCCCCTCCTCCCCGCCGCAGAAGACCAGCGCCCCCTGCCGCCAGCGGGATTCCTCCAGCCCTCCGGCCAGGAGGGAGCGGAGGGAGCAGTCCTCCCCCGGCCCCGGCAGCAGCAGCGCCGCCCCCGTCAGGTGCAGGGGCACCCGTTGCTCCGGCAGGGGGATGCCCTCCCCGGCGGCCGCCCGGATGTCCCGGTAGAGCGTCTCCGCCGCCCCCCGGTCTCCGCCGGGCAGCAGCAGCGCAAAGCGGGGCCCCTCGGCCCGGAAGATTCGTCCCCCCTCCGGCAGGCGGGCTTGCACTTCCGCCGCCAGCTGCCGCAGCACCCGGTCGCCGCCGGCGTAGCCGCAGAGGATGTTCACCCGGCTGAAATCCCGGATGCCCAGCTTCAGGAGCAGGGCCGTCTCTCCCCGGGCGCGGATGTCCGCCACGAGGGGCCCCAAAGTCTCGTCCCGGGGCAGGCCGGTCACGGGATCCGTCTCCTCCGGCGCACTCTCCCGGGAGAGCACCCCCACGAAGAGATCCGGCTCCCCGCCCCGGCCCCGGATGCGCTGGCTCCGGCAGGTGCAGGGCACATACCGGCCCTCCCGGTCACGGGCCCGGTAGGTCTGCCGCCGCCCACCGCTCCGCCCGGTGAGGATGTCCCGCATATCCTGCTGGTAGCATACCCGGTCGTCCGGGTGGAGCCAGTCCATCCAGAGCCCCGCGAAGTCCGGCAGGAACTCCCCGGGCAGGCCGAAGGTCTCCGCCCAGCCGGGGGAGACGCGGGCCATCCCGGTCTCGACATTATAGAGGAAGAGGCAGCTCTCCTCCCCCGCCGCCCGGGCGAAGGCCTCAAAGAGGGGATCCGTGAGCCCCGTGATGTTGCTCCGTCCGTCGGGCAGGGGCTGCCGGGCCTTCTGCTGGGCCTTGTCCCGGTACATGCGGTAGTCCGCCACCTGCAGCACGTCCCGGATGCTGCGGTAGCCGCTGTCCGAGAAGGCGCAGCCCATGGCGACGCTGGCGGGGTACTCCTTCTCCGCCCCCAGGGCTTCGCAGGCCCGGCGGACGGCCTGGATCTCCCGCTGGACGCGCTCTTCCGACGTGTCCCGGTAGAGGGCCATGAACTCGTCGCCGCCCATGCGGTAGATCCGCCGGGCCCCCGGCATCTCCCGGGTGAGGATGGCGGCAATGGCGCTGATGTAGCGGTCGCCCTCCAGGTGGCCGTGGAGGTTGTTGACGGCCTTGAGGTTATTGATGTCGCAGAAGACCACGGCGTAGCGGGCCGTGCCGTCCCCGCGGTAGCTACGCTCCACCTGGCGGATGTCCGTCTCGTAGCAGTGACGGCTCCGGACGCCGGTGAGGGCGTCCACCTGCATCTTGCGGCGGTAGACGTCCGCCGGGTTTTCCAGGGCGAAGAAGAAGCCCACCGTCACGGCGGTAAGGGCGCCGCCGGAGAAGAAGAGCTCCGGCACCGCCCACTGAAGGGTCACGGTGGCCATCATGGCCACCAGCATGGGCAGCAGCGCCAGCTGCACGTGGCCGGGGATGCTCCGCCGCCGGGCAAAGAGGATGGCCGCGCTGGCGGCGAAGTACAGCATGGCGGCAAGGTAGCTGACCGCGATGAGGGGCCCCATGCCATAGTAGATGCCGTCGCCGGGCAGGTAGTAAAGGGGCAGGAAGGGCAGCACCGCCGCGAAGAGCAGCAGCGCGGGCAGCGCCCAGTGCCGGGCCCGGCGGGCCGCCGCCTGACTGAGGCCGATCCGGGCCGTGCAGCAGAAGAACTCATAGGCGTAGAACACCGCGAAGAGGTGGTAGCAGGCGTGGAAGACCCGGTTCACCCCGTCCCCCACCCGGCCCGGCGGGTTCATGGCCAGGATCACCAGGATCTCAAAGGCCACGTGGCCCATGGCGCAGACCGCCAGGCGCAGAAAGCTGCCGCCGTCCCGCCCGGTCTTGTAGCAGCAGGCCGTTACCAGGAAGAAGAGCAGGAGGACGAGGCAGACGATCTCCTCCCGCAGGATCAAAACCGGATTCATGGGGCCTCCCTTCCGCCGCGGCGCGGCCTTTTATCCCGTGGGCACCATTATAACGCCGGAGGGGAGAGCCTGTCAAACCCCGCCGGGCGGGGCCTTGTGGCTTTTCACCGGAAGGGGCCTCTCCGGCGGGGGAAAATCCGGCATCTCCCCCTCTTGACCTTCCCTCCCGGGGGTGCTACAATCCCCTTTGTGGCCCGGCTGCTGTCCGCCGTCGGCGGACAATTTTGAAAGAAAGGGGCGATACCCATGGAGAACTCCCAGCCCCGGGAGAATGCCCTGCTCACCGGCGTCATCTGGAAGCAGATCCTGATCTTCTTCCTGCCGGTGGCCCTGGGCACCTTCTTCCAGCAGATGTACAACACCGTGGACGCCCTGGTGGTAGGCAACTTCGTGGGCATGAACGCCCTGGGCGCCGTGGGCGGGGCCACGGCCTCGGTCATCAACCTGATTTTGGGCTTCTTCGTGGGCGTCTCCTCCGGCGCGACGGTGGTCATCGCCCAGCAGTACGGCGCCGGGAACCGGGAGACCCTTTCCCGGGTAGTGCATACCACGGCGGCGCTGTCCCTGGCCACGGGGGCCGTTCTCACGGTGGTGGGCGTCCTCTTTGTCCCCGGGACGCTGACGCTGCTCCACCAGCCGGAGGAGCTGATGGCGGACTCCGTTACCTATCTCCGGATCTACTTCGCCGGGATCCTGCCGACGCTTCTTTATAACGTGGGGGCCGGTGTGCTGCGGGCCGTGGGGGATTCCCGGCGGCCCATGATCTACCTCATCGTCTGCTGCGCCGTGAACGTGGTGCTGGATCTGCTGCTGGTGGCGGTGATCCCCCTAGGGGTGGCCGGGGCCGCCATCGCCACGGTGCTCTCCCAGGTGGTAAGCGCGGCGCTGGTGGTGCGGCGGCTGCTGCGGACGGAGGATTTCTACCGCCTGACCCCCCGGCTCATCCGCTTCCAGCGGCATGAGACGGGCCTCATCCTGCGCATCGGCCTGCCCGCCGGGCTCCAGTCCGCCATGTATAACGTGGCCAACACCTTCATCCAGTCCCGGATCAACCTCTACGGCACCGTCACCGTGGCGGCGTGGACAGTCCTCGGCAAGGTGGACGGCCTCAGCTGGCTCATCATCGGGGCCTTCGGCATCTCCGTCACCACCTTCGTGGGGCAGAACTA
>CAKTSC010000155.1 GCA_934597465.1 uncultured Dysosmobacter sp. | reverse complement strand
TCAGGTATCATGACAGCGCTCCGCCCGAATGCTCGGGCGACAGTCCGGCGGATCTTATCCGACGGCCCGGGCACCTCCCCCGCCAGGCAGCGGTTGGAAGCCCCTCGGCGGCCAAGCCTTTCGCCATCCCCGTTGCCTGTTTGCGGGATGGGTACTCTTATTGGCCGCGCCTCTATCATGCAGGATTCAGTTGTTATCCTGAATTATAAGCATTCCTTCTGAATTGTCAATGGGTTTTTCACAGAAAATTCATTTTTGTGGAAATGGAGGAATGCGGCGGGGCCCCGGCGGTGGCGTTTCAGCGCTTTGCACAGGCAAAGCGCCGGTGAGAACCTCTCCCCTGCCCTGCCGGGGGTTCAGGGCGGCGGCCCGCCCCTGCCGGGCTCAGAGCTCCGAGAGCCGGGACTCCCCCAGGACGCGGAGGCCGTGGGCCTTCAGGACTTCCGCCGTGACGCCGTCCCCGGAGACGAGGCCCCCGGCGAAGCCGCCGTCGTGGATGAGGCCGCTGCCGCAGGAGGGGCTCTTCTCCTTCAGGACGGCGGCGGCGCAGCCGAAGAGCCGGGCAAGGCGCAGGGTCTCCTCCGCGCCCCGGCGATACTCCACCGTCACGTCCCGGCCGTCCTTCATGACCACCCGATCCCCCCGGCGCTCGGAGGGCTGACGGGGGGTGGAGAGGCCGCCCAGCTGCTCCGGGCAGACGGGGATGAGCTGATAGTCCTTCGCCAGGGCCCGGACGGCATCGCTGCCCTTGCTCTTCCCGTCGTAGCGGCAGGCGCAACCCAGAAGGCAGGCGGAGACCAGGAGGGCGGGTCTGCCGCACGGAGGCAGGGGGGCTTCCCCGCCGCGCTCCGCCGCCGTCAGGGGGCGGCCGTTGAGAACGGCCTCCGCCAGCTTCTCCCCCTCATAGCGGAGCTTCAGGGAGAAGAAGGGGGCGTTCTCCTCCAGCAGGCGAAGGAAGATGCGGTCGCCCGCCCAGAGGGGCAGGGAGAGGAGATGGGACTTCTCGATCCAGGCCAGATCCCCCTCGTCGCAGGGGTGGGGCTCCCCCGTCCAGGCGGTGGCGGTGAAAAGGTGCATATACTCGGTATCCCAGGTGTCGGAGACGAAGGTCACCAGGCCCCGGCAGCGGTATCTCGTCAGGGTGAGGCCCGTTTCCTCCCGGCACTCGCGGAGGAGACAGTCCTCGGGGCTCTCGTCGGCCTCGAACTTCCCGCCCACGCCGATCCATTTGTCGTGGTTGAGGTCGTTCTCCTTCTTCACCCGGTGGAGCATCAGGTAGCGGCTGCCCTCCTCCAGGTAGCAGAGGGTGGTATTTCTGGCGTTCTGGGCCATGGGGCCCTCCTTCCCTCCCGGGCGGAACCGGGAAATGCGGTCTCGCCCCGGAGGGGGATCCCCTCCGGGGCGGCGGTCACCATTCGGAATGCTGCTTGCGGTAGAAAAGGGCGATGTTGTAGCGCTGGAGGATGTCCTTCACGGCGTCGGAGGGCTGGGTGGTGACGTGGCCGTTCTCCACGAAGAAGCCGTCGGTATTCACCACGGGGGCGGCGTCCATCAGTTCCCCGGCCAGCTGGAGGAAGGCGCTGCCCTTGCCCCAGCCGCACTGGTCGAAGACCACGTTCATGAGGAAGCAGGGGCTCACATCCGGCCCGGTGCCCTGGAAGTCGTTGCCCAGGACGGCCTTGGCGGCGTCGTTGGCCCAGATGAGGTAGCGGGTGCCGTAGTAGTGGTAGAAGCCCTCCTCGGTGGTGGTGTCCAGGTTGATGCCCAGATCCTTGTAGACACTGTTGCCGTAGCCCAGCCAGGGGTTATGATCCCCGAAGACCACCAGCACCACCGGGTCGCTGTCCGCCCGGAGGCCCTCCACCAGCTCCCAGAGCTGCTGGGTGGTGTCCTGGATGGAGCGGAGGTAGTTATTGAGGATGTAGTAGGTGCTCTCGTCGGAGCAGTCCCCCTGCCAGTAGCCGTCGCCGCCGTCCAGGGCGTCGGTGGTGTAGGGGCCATGGCCCTGGTAGCTGACGGAGAAGTTGAAGTACGGCACATCGGGATCCCGGTTCCGGTAGAACTGCAGCAGATCCGGGAACATCACGTTGTCCATGGCGATGTGGCCATTGTTGATCTCCTCGTAGCGGTTCTGGAAGTACCAGTACTCGTCGAAGCCCAGGTAGGTGTTGACGTTTTTCCGGTTGTAGTAGAAATCGTGGTAGGGGTGGATGCCCTCCGTTGCATAGCCCTGGCTCTTCATGTACCAGACGTAGGAGCCGGTGGCCCGGCGGAAATCGTCCAGGGTCACATCGCCGGTGAGGAAGCCCCGCTCCGTGCGGACGGTGCCGCCGGCGAAGATGTTGGTGATGAGATTGCCGGTGAAGCTCTCCTCCTCCAGGGCATGGAACTTCTCGTAGACCGCGGGGCTGATGCCGGGGAAGCCCAGGCGCTCCAGGTCGTTGTAGGCCTCCAGCTGGATGCCGATGAAGTTCACCTTCCGCTCCGCCGGGATGTCCTCCGGCGTGTAGGAGGAGAGGATGTCCAGGGCCGCCTGCTCGGAGTAGCCCGCGGGCTTTTCCGGGAAGGCGGTCTTGACGCTGTGGAGGAAGGGGTAGAGGAAGCCCCGGCTCAGGAAGACCTGGGGGGCCGCCCAGCGATCCACGTACTCATAGTTCTGGGTCTTGTTCTGGTAGATATCATCGCTGGTGTAGAGCTTTGCCAGAGGGACGGTGCTGAGAAGGAGCAGCAGAGCGGCGATGAGACGGCGGCGGCGGGAGGCCGCCCGGCCCCGCACCAGGAAGAAGAGGAAGAGCGTTCCCCCCGCGAGACAGGCGGCGCAGAGCCAGAGCCGCCAGTCCATGGAGATATCATAGCGCTCGGAGATGCCGAGGGCCGTGGGGATATCCGGGATGTCCGCGAACATAAAGGGGTCGTTGCGGCAGAGGAGCTTGAAGTAGTTGCCCGCCGAGGCCAGCATCACCGGGGCAGAGGCCGCCAGGAAGGCGATCCAGGGGCGGTTGATGAGGCAGTAGAGCAAAAGCTCCAGCAGCAGCACCGGGAGGGTATTCAGAAGCAGGATCAGGGGGTGGCGGAAGTAGCCCACGAAGACCTGCCAGCGGTAGTCTCCGAAGGCCAGGAAGAGACTGAGGATGCTCGTCCCCAGGGAGGAGAGGAGCAGGAAGCCCAGGTTCCAGACCCAGAAGAGGATGGGGCGCTCCCGGCACTCCGTGCGGAAGAGGAAGCAGCGGGGCTGGCGGGGGGCGGCTTTTGTGGTGTCGGATCTCTTGGAGAATTTCATAGCGTACCTTACTTGCTTTTCAGAATGGTGTCCAGTTCCTTATCCATGGTGACGGTGATGCGGGGCAGGAAGTGCAGGCCCTTGCGGAGGTCGGCCACGTCGCCCTTGCTGTCCGCCGTCACGGGGAAGAGGGAGTTGATGAGCGCCTCGGCGTCCGGCTCCGTGGCCCCGAAGGGGTAGGCGAAGAAGGTGGGGGCCGCGCCCACGTGCTCCTCGATGAGGTCGTAGCTCAGCTGGATATCGTCCAGGACGCGGGTCTGGAAGTCCGCGTCCGTCTCCTCCGGGCGGCGGCGGATGCCGTTGATGCCGTCGGGGCTCAGGTTACCCTTCAGCTCCCCCAGGTTATGCAGGTGATTGGTGTGGGAGCCGATCTCCACCAGGCCGGAGTCCGTCATCTCCCGGCACATATCCCAGCTGATGAAGTTGCTGGCGGGGATCTCCTGCATGCAGGTGATGATGGAGATGACGGCCTTCATGCCGTACTTCTGGAGGAGGGGGTAAAGGAGCTCGTAGTTGCTGGTGTAGCCGTCGTCAAAGGTGATGAGCACCGGGTTTTCCGGCAGCTCCTCCCCGGCGGCCAGCTCCCGGGGGAGGATGGGGGTGTAGCCGTTGTCCCGGAGCCACTGGAGATCCCTCTCCATCCGGCTCACCGTGACGGTCATGCTGTTGCACTCCTGGCCGTCCTCCACGATGTGGTGGTACATGAGGACGGGGAGGGCATCGCCCTTGGGGATGGGCATCTTCCAGATGCCCCAGTGGAAGAGCAGGGCCGTGCCCGCGGCGGCGCAGAGAAGGCCGGAGAGCAGAAGGCAGAGCAGGGCCTTCCGCCAGCGCAGAGATCTCATGGTGTTCTCCTTTCGCGGCGCACCGGAGGGGCGGCCGCTGTCAGCTTTCAGCTTGGTTTGCTTGGTTGGGATCCTTTTTATTGTAGTGATTCCGGGGGAAATGTCAAGAGTGAGGGCGGGTGCGGGGGGAATGGAGAATTGAGAATTGACAATGGAGAATATACCTGCGGGGAACGGGGGTGGGACGAGGGGGGCGGATTCCCATAACCAGCGCCCCAAATTTCGCTCCGAAATTTGGCTGGCGGTGGCTACGCCCTAGGTGCGTCGCTTC
>CAKTSC010000154.1 GCA_934597465.1 uncultured Dysosmobacter sp. | reverse complement strand
ACCCTGACCCAGCCGCCCTGGGCGGCGTCACCAGTGACCGAGTCACTGGTGGGGGGAATCTAAAGGGGGGGACAACGTCCCCTCTTTACTCCACGATCGCCAGGATATCGTGCTGGCGCACGACCACGTACTCGGTGTCCTCCAGGGTGACCTTGGTGCCGGCGTACTTGTCGGTGATGACCTTGTCGCCGACCTTCACGGTCATGGTGACTTCCTTGCCGTCCACATTGCCGCCGGGGCCAACGGAGATGACTTCGGCCACGGTGGGCTTCTCCTTGGCAGAGCCGGTGAGGATGATGCCGCCCTTGGTGGTCTCCTCGGTCTCCACCATCTTCAGGATCACGCGATCAGCCAACGGGGTGAGTTTCATAGTTGGGTTCCTCCTTATATTTTTCATTTTTCGTGAGAACGGTTTTCAGACGTTAGCACTCATACTCATCGAGTGCTAACGGTGCTATCATAGTACAGCCGCCCCGGTTTGTAAAGAGGGATTTTGTAAATAAGTTGTGAATCCCTCGGCAGGGTGTGCCGGGGGACCTTCCGCGGCGGTTTCCGACGGTCTTCGACGCTTTCCTTGACAGGGACGGCCGCCTCCCTTACAATGGTTTCCAGAGTCCGGGCGCGGGACGCGCCCGGCGGAAGGGGGGAGACGCCATGGCGCGCGGAAAACGGGAGAAAAGGGAAGTCCCAGCCTGGCTCCTCTGGCTGTGGTTCCCGGCGGTGCTCATCGTGCAGGAGCTGGCCGTCCACCTCTATGCCTTCGGCGCGGAGGGCCGCTTCGGCTATCCCATCCTCTTCTCCCTGGCCTTCGGCGGGATGGCGGACCTCCTCTGCGCCCTTTGCTTCGGCCGGGGACGGCGCGCCGCCGCCGGCATCCTGACGGTGCTGGGCACCCTCTGGCTGGGGGCCCAGACGGTCTACTTCTCCGTCTTCCGCACCTTCCTGACCCTCTACTCCGTGGGGGGCGCGGGACAAGTGCTGCAGTTCTGGCGGGAGACCCTGGGCGGCATGGCCCGGGCCTGGCTGCCCCTTCTCGTGATCCTGGCCCCCGGCGCTTTCTACTTCCTCCGGGGACGGCGGCTGCTGCCGGAGGGCGGCGCCGCCCGAAGGACCGTGGCCCTGGCGGCGGGGATTACGGCGGCGGTGCAGCTTTTGACGGTGCTGCTGGTCTGCGGGGACGACCGGGGGGCCGTCTCCCCCCGCTACCTCTACCGGGAGGAGTTCATCGCGGAGCAGTCGGTGGAGAGCTTCGGCGTCCTCACCACCCTCCGGCTGGACCTCTGCCAGCTCCTGGGCATCCCCCGGGGCGGCGGCACGGCGCCGGATGCCTCCGCCTCCGCCTCCGCTTCCGGCAGTACCTCCTCAGAGGAGCCGGCGGAGGTCACGGAGCCGGAGCCCATCGTCTACGGCGAGAACGTCATGGAGATTGACTTCGAGACCCTGATGGAGGGCCACGATGCCACCCTCCGCAAGATGGACGAGTGGTTCGCCGCCCGGACGCCCACCAAGCAGAACGAGTACACCGGCTACTTCGCCGGGAAGAACCTGATCCTCTTCACGGCGGAGGGCTTCTCCCGCTTCGCCGTCCGGGAGGATGTAACCCCCACCCTCTACCGCCTGGCCAACTCCGGCTTCGTCTTTGAGAACTTCTATAACCCCCTCTGGTGGGCCTCCACCACCGACGGGGAGTACGCCGTCTGCACAGGGCTCATCCCCAAGTCCGGCTGCTGGTCGCTGTACCGCTCCGGCAATAACGAGCTCTACTTCTGCCTGGGCAACCAGTTCCGCTCCCTGGGCTACGGCACCCGGGCCTACCACGACCACACCTACACCTACTACAACCGGGATGTCTCCCACCCCAACATGGGCTACGACTATCAGGGTGTGGGCAATGGCCTCGACGTGAAGAAGACCTGGCCGGAATCCGACCTCGAAATGATGCAGCTGACCCTGCCGGAGTACGTGGGGGACGCACCCTTCCACACCTACTACATGACCGTCAGCGGCCACATGAACTATAACTACATGGGCAATTCCATGTCCGCCAAGCATAAGGACGAGGTGGCCTACCTGGGCCTCAGCGAGGCGGCGGGGGCCTATCTCGCCTGCCAGATGGAGCTGGACAAGGCCCTGGAGTATACCCTCCAGTACCTGGAGGAGACGGGCCACCTGGAGGATACCGTCATCTGCCTCTCTGCCGACCACTACCCCTACGGCCTGGAGCAGGACACCCTGACGGAGCTCAACGGCGGCGAACCCGTTGACATGCGCTTTGATGTCTACCACAGCACCCTCATCCTCTGGTGCGGCAGCATGACGGAGCCCGTCCACATCACCAAGCCCTGCTCCAGCCTGGATATCCTCCCCACCCTCTCCAACCTCTTTGGCCTCACGTACGATTCCCGCCTCCTGATGGGCCGGGACATCCTCTCGGATTCCGAGGGCCTGGTGGTGCTCTCCGACCGCAGCTTCCTGACGGAGACCGGCCGCTACGACGCCGCCAAGGATACCTTCACCCCCGCCCCCGGCGTCACCGTGCCGGAGGGCTACGTCAAGTCCCACCAGCAGACCATCAACGGCATGTTCTCCAACTCCCGCCTGATCCTGGAGCAGGACTACTACCGCAAACTGGGCCTCTCCCACACAAAGTGACCCCAAAAAAGCCCGGCCTCCCCAGGCCGGGCTTTCCCCATCATCTCCTGTCATTGCGAGAAGGCCGCGCTCCGACGCGGCGATCCGCATCTCCCACCCCCTCCCGTAGAGGGCGGCGTCCCCGACGCCCCGTCCCCGCACCCGGTCACCCCCCGGAGGCCAACGCTTCCGGGGGCTTTCTCATTCCCCCTCCCCGGGCAGCAGTGGGGAGTACATCATGATGGCGTCGTTGGTAAAGAGCGGCTGATCCTCCAGGAAGTTCCCCTCCCGGTCGAAGACCCGCCGCCAGATGGCGTTGTGGCGGACGTAGCCGCCCCAGCTGGCCTGATCCATCCGTGCGTCCCGCTCCTGGATCTCGAAGCGGTGGACGGGCGGCGTCATGGCCCGCCACTCCCCCTCCAGCTCCCGCTCCCCCACCCGCAGCCGCAGCTGGTAGGGCTGGGCCGTGTCGTTGCGGATCATGAGATCCCGGTGGGGATAGGCGCAGGTGGCCCCGGTGCCGAAGGGCTGGGTGCGGTGAGCGTCGGGGAAGACATCATGGGAGTGGCGGTAGCGCTCCACCACCGTGAGGTCAGTGTGCAGGGTCATCCAGAAGATGAGGTTGGAGAGCTGGCACAGCCCGCCGCCCACGTCGCTGCCGATGCGCCCCAGGAAGAGCACCATCCCCGGGAGGTAGCCGCGCCTCGCGCTGGGCTTCCCGATGAGCCGCCAGTAGCTGAAGGTCTCCCCCGGCCGCAGCACGATGCCGTCCAGCCGGGCCGCCGCCAGACGGAGGTTCACGATCTTGTTCCGCTGCAGCTCCATCTCCTCCCCCCGGAGCCGCCGGAGAAGGGGCGTGGCGTGGCTTGCCTGCAGGCAGGGCAGCGGCTCCTCCCGCCGCTCCCGGGCCCAGCGGTACCCGGGCGAGCACCAGAGGGCGTAGCGCCGGGCGGCGTAGTACGCCTTCCCCAGCCGGAGCCGCAGCCAGCTCCGGCGGATGGGCGGCCGCAGCGAACGGTTCCTGGGATCCACCATGGAATGACCTCCCTTTTCCGGAAAATTTCCGTTTCTGCTTTCAGTTTACCTGCTTTTCCCGAAAAATTCCCCACAAAGCGGAAACAAACAGTGACAAAACGGAAACAACCCCCGGAAACCGCAGATCACCGCAGGCCGGTGCACCGGTCTGCGGGCGCCCCGCCGCCAGACTTCCGCAAGGAACATCCCCGTCGGTTCCAGCACACCCCACCCTCGCGTAGGGGGCGGACTCCGTCCCGCCCTGCCGCCAGGCCGCCGCAAACACCAGCTCCGTTGGTTCCTGCACCCCCCAACATTGCGTAGGGGCGGCCCTCCGTGGCCGCCCGCTCCCCCGTCCTTCGTCCCCCGTCCCTCGTCCCCCGCAGGGCCATTCTCCATTCTCAATTTTCCATTCTCCATTCCCCGCCCCGCAGAAACCAAAAAGCCTCCCCGCTTCCGCGGAGAGGCTTTCACCGAACATTATGTGCAAACAGACCAATATAATGGCCACTTCTTTCTTCTTTTCTCCCTCCCATCGGTGACCCGATCCCCCAACGGAAGATCCAGCAGCTCCAGCAGCGGAAGGATCAGTTCCAGCAAAAAGTCCATCGTCGTCTCCTTTCCCGTCAAAAAGGCGGAAGGTTCACCGCGCCGTGGCGTTGGGATCGCAGCCCTCCGGCCCGAAGAAGAGGAGCTTCCTCGCCGAGAGCCCCATGGTGACATCGTGGCAGCGGAAGCACTCCCCGTCCAGGCACAC
>CAKTSC010000153.1 GCA_934597465.1 uncultured Dysosmobacter sp. | reverse complement strand
TTGCGCATGCAGGCGTTGCCCTCCCCCACGCAGAGGGCGGCGGCGATGACCTCGCTGAGGTAATCCCCGGAGAGGGAGCGGCCCTGGGCGGCGAAGTCCCGCATCCTGCCGCCGTCGCCCCCGGCGAGGCCGCTGAGGCTCCGGCGCTGGGCCTGATAACTCTCCTCACTCTCCAGCATGGCGCGCCAGGTGGCCAGCATCTTCTCCCGGGACTCCTCCGCCGTTACCTGGCGCTGCTCCATGTCGCTCTCCCGGATCACCCGCCAGAAGGGCACATCCTCCGCCCGGCAGCGATCCAGGATCTCCTGGATGGAATCCAGCATGTCAATCCTCCCCCTTCTCGTAGCAGGTCACCTGGGAAACGCCCGGGAGCTCGTCGATGAGCTGGCGCACCACCGGCGGCACCACCTGGTCCGTCTCGATGACCATCAGCACCGCGCCGCCCCGGCGGCTGCGGTAAAGGCTCATGTTGGCGATGTTGATCTTGGCCCGGGAGATCTCCCGGGTGACGTTGGCCAGCTCGCCGGAGACATCCAGGCTGTGGATGATGAGGGTGTTGTAGTCCCCGGTGAAGCCCACGTCCACATCGTCCAGCTTGTCCACCCGGATGCGTCCCCCGCCCACGGAGGAGGCCTGCATCCGGAGGGTCTTCCCGTCCTCCCCGGTGAGCTCCAGCAGTGCCGTGTTGGGGTGGGCCTCCCGAAGGCGCACCTCATGGAAATGGAACCGGAGGCCCTCCGCCGCCGCGATCTCAAAGCTCTGGGGGATCCGGAGGTCGTCCGGCTTCATGCCCAGGATCCCCGCCACCAGGGCCCGGTCGGTGCCGTGGCCGGGGCCGGTCTCGGCGAAGGAGCCGTGCAGGCCGATCTCCGCCGAGACCGGGCGGCTCCCCAGGAGTGTCCGGGCCATGGCCCCGATGCGGGCCGCCCCCGCCGTGTGGGAGCTGGAGGGCCCCACCATGATGGGCCCCAGGATGTCAAAGATATCTACCATTGCGTCCTCCCCTCCGCCCCGGGGGGCGGAAGCGTATTTTACCGGAAAACCCGGTGAGCGTCATTGTTGGTTCATCATACCATACCCCGCCGGGGGAAGCAAGCCTTGGCGGCCTTTTCCGCCGCCGGAAGCGGATGGGGCGTTGCAATACCGCCCGCTTTCTGCTACCATAGAGGGGAAAGCCACGCGGCCGCGAGCCGCGGAAAGGAGCGTTTCCATGCCCTCTCTCATGATCCGGAACCTTCAGACCGCCGTCACCTGCGATGACGCCGACTCCGTCCTCTCCCAGGTGGATCTCTACTGCGAGGACGGGGTCATCCGCGCCATGGGCTCCGCCCTGCCCCAGGCGGCGGACAGTGTGCTGGACGGCAGCCATTATGTCGCCTATCCCGGCCTTGTGAACACCCACCATCACCTCTACCAGGTCTTCTCCCGGAACCTGCCGGAGGTGCAGAATCTGGAGCTCTTCGACTGGCTCACGGCCCTCTACGAGATCTGGAAGGGGCTGGATGAAGAGGCGGTGCGGCTCTCCTCCCTCACCGGCATGGGGGAGCTGATGAAGCACGGCTGCACCACCTGCTTTGACCATCACTACGTCTTCCCCCGGGACGCCGGAGATCTGCTGGGGGCTCAATTCGCCGCGGCGGAGGAGCTGGGCATCCGGATGCACAGCTCCCGGGGGAGCATGGATCTCTCCCGGAAGGACGGCGGGCTGCCGCCGGACAGCGTGGTGCAGACGGTGGAGGAGATCCTGGCGGACTCCCGCCGCTGCATCGAGGCCTATCACGATCCCGCCTTCGGCTCCATGCGGCAGGTGGCCCTCGCCCCCTGCTCCCCCTTCTCCGTGAGCCGTGACCTTCTGCGGGAAAGCGCCGCCCTGGCCCGGCAGTACGGCGTGCGGCTCCACACCCACGTGGCGGAGACCAAGGATGAGGAGAACTACACCCTGGAGCGCTACGGCGTCCGGCCTTTGGAGTACATGGCGTCCCTGGGCTGGACGGGCAGCGACGTGTGGTACGCCCACGGCATCCACTTCAACGACGAGGAACTCCGGGAGCTGGCCCGCACCGGCACCGGCGTGGCCCACTGCCCCATCAGCAACATGAAGCTTGCCTCCGGCGTGGCCCGCGTCCCGGAGATGCTGAAGTTGGGCGTTCCCGTGGGCCTGGCGGTGGACGGCTCCGCCAGCAACGACGGCTCCTCCCTGATGGAGGAGCTGCGGGTCTGCTACCTTCTGCACCGGCTGAGATCCAGCGCCCAGGCCCCCACGGGCTACGAGGTTCTGAAGATGGCCACCCGGGGCGGCGCCCGCCTTCTGGGCCGGAAGGACATCGGGCAACTCTCCGTTGGCAAGTGCGCCGACCTCTTCTTAGTGGATTCCCGGCGGCTGGAGCTGGTGGGCGGGCTCTATGACCCCAAGTCCGTCCTGGGCACCGTGGGGCTCCGGGGAGCGGTGGACTACACCGTGGTCAATGGCCGCGTCACCGTCCGGGAGGGGCGGCTCGTCACCGTGGACGAGTCCGTCCTGGCGGAAAAGGCCCGGGCCTGCTGCGATGCCTACCTTGCAAAGGCCTGAGAGGGAGCGGCGGTTCTCCGTTCTGGTGGGGGATATCACGCTCTCCCGGGCCCAGGCCATCGTCAACGCCTCGGACGAGACCCTCTCCGGGGGCGGCGGGGTGGATGCCGCCATCCACGCGGCGGCGGGGCCGGAGCTGGCCGCCGCCTGCGCCGCCCTGGCTCCCTGCCCCACCGGGGAAGTCCGGCTGACGCCGGGCTTCCGTCTGGCGGCGGAGTATGTCATCCAAACCGCCGGGCCCGTGTGGCGGGACGGGAAGCACGGGGAGCCCGCCCTGCTAGCCGCCTGCTACCGGAACGCCCTGCGGCTCTGCGAGGAAAGGGGTATCGAGACCGTGGACTTCCCCTCGATCTCCACCGGGGTCTTCCGCTATCCGGTCAGCCTTGCCGCCGCGGTGGCGGAGAAAGCCATTATGGAGCACCTCCGCGCCCACGCCCTGCCCCGGCGGGTGCGGATGGTCTGCCGCCGGGAGGAGACCGCCGCCCTCTACCGCCAGACCTACAACCTCTGGTACGCGGAGGAGAAGAAAGACCGCCTCTGAAAGCTGCCGCCCCGGGCGCGACCGAAGGTCGCGTCCGGGGCGGTTCGTCGCTCATTTCTCGTCCTCCCGCAGAAGGCCCTTGGGGAGCTTCAGGCGCAGGCAGTTCTCCCGGACGGTCTCCCGCTCCGCCGGGATGTCCCGGCCCCGGGCATCCAGGGCGGCCAGCCAGCGCTCTGCCCAGAGGCGGCCGTGCTCCGGCAGCAGGGCCCTTCGGAGACCGTCCCCCCGCAGGCCCTCAAACCAGGGCAGGGCGAAGCGGCGGATGGCCTCCCCCACGTTGCGGAAGCTCCCCTCCGCCGCGGCCGGGGCGAAGTCCCACCAGACATCCCGGCCTACCGCCAGGACGCCCAGCCGCTCGGCAAAGGTCATGTCCGGCTCGGCCCCCGGCAGGAAGAGGAGGACGGCCATGCAGTTTACCGTAAATGTTTTGGAACCATGGCGCTCCTTCTGGAGTTCGATGACCTCCAGCCAATCCTCCGGGCTCCGGCGGGCGAAGGCCCCGCCCTTCCAGCGAAGGAAGCCCGCCGGGCGCAGGACATCCTCATAGAGGCGGCGCTGCCCCGCCCGGAAGGCGGCATCCGCCCCGGCCCTGTCCAGGGCCGCCAGCTCCGCCTCCGTCCGGTGGGAGCACTCCCCCGCCAGCCGGAAGGTATCCTGTTTCCCGAAAAGCTTCCCCATGGCGTCCTCCTTTACTGGGCGTCGATGCGCTCTTTCAGGTCGGTGAGGTAGACCCAGCGGTCCATCTTCTCCTCCAGGGCGGCTTCCAGGGCGGTCTGCCGCTCCGTCAGCTCCTGGAGCTTCACATAGTCGCTGCCGCAGGCGGACTGGGCCGCCTCGCAGTCGGCGATCTGCTGCTCCAACTCGGCGATGTCCCCCTCGATGGTCTCAAACTCCCGCTGCTCCTTGAAGCTGAACTTCAATTTGCGCTCCCGGGGGCGGTTCTGCTCCGCTTTCTCGGCCTTCTGGGGTGCCGGGGCGGCCTCCGCCTTCCGCTTGCCCTCCCAGTCCGTCCAGTTGCCCACGTAGCGCTCAATGGTCCCGCCGTCCTTCACCTCGAAGATCTGCCCGGCCAGCTTGTCCAGGAAGAAGCGGTCGTGGGACACCGCCAGGATGGGCCCCGGGAAGGTCTGCAGATAGTCCTCCAGGATGGAGAGGGTGGTCACGTCCAGGTCGTTGGTGGGCTCGTCCAGCAGCAGCACGTTGGGTGCCGCCATCAGGATGGAGAGCAGGTACAGCCGCCGCCGCTCCCCGCCGGAGAGCTTGCCGATGGGCTGGGACTGCAGGTCCGCCGGGAAGAGGAAGCGCTCCATCATGGCC
>CAKTSC010000152.1 GCA_934597465.1 uncultured Dysosmobacter sp. | reverse complement strand
TCTTGGCCAGAATCTCCAGCGCCGCCGTGACGGACTGGGGGTTGGCGTTGTAGCAGTCGTCCAGCACGGTGCGCTCCCCCGGCAGGCGAAGGACGCGCATCCGGGAGCCGGTGGGGGCGTAGGACGCCACGCCCCGGGCGATCTCCTCCCCGGTGAGGCCCAGCTTCTCGCCGATGGCCGCCGCCATGGAAGCGGAGTAGACCATATGCTCGCCGGGGGCGGGGATGGTAAGATGGTACTCCTCCCGGGGGGTGGTGAGGCGGCAGGTGATGCCGTCCACCCCGTGGTCGGCGATCTCCCCCACCCGATAGGCGCAGTTCTCCCCCTGGCCGCAGCGCAGGGTCTCAAAGGCGGGCGTCAGGGTGTTGAGCAGGGCGTCGTCCCCGTTGAGGATCACGGTGCCGCCGGGGCGCAGGTGCTCCAGGATCTCGGCCTTGGCCTTGAGGATTCCCTCCCGGCTGCCGAGATACTCGATATGGGCGTCGCCGATGTTGGAGATGACGGCGATGTCGGGCTCCACCATCTCCCCCAGGTAGCGGATCTCGCCGAAGTGGTTCATGCCGGTCTCGATGACGGCGACCTCGTGGCTGCGATCCAGCTGCAGGAGTGTCAGGGGCACGCCGATGTCGTTATTGAAGTTCTCCGCCGTTTTCAGCACGCGGTACTTCCGGGAGAGAACGGCGGCGATCATATCCTTGGTGGTGGTCTTGCCCACGCTGCCGGTGATCTGCACCACGGGCAGGGTGAACTTCTCCCGGTAATGGCGGGCCAGATCCTTCAGGGCTACCCGGGTATCCGAGACCTTGATGTAGAATTTATCGGGGCGGAGATCCTCCGGCAGCTTCGCGCAGAGGACGCCGGAGGCGCCGGAGGCCAGGGCGGCGTCAAGGAAGCGGTGGCCGTCGAACTTCTCTCCCACGATGGGGATGAAGAGGCTGCCCTCCGGCACGTTCCGGCTGTCGGTGGTGACAGAGGCGATCTCCTCCTCCCCCTCCCGGGGGTTCCACCAGACGCCGTGGACGGCCTTCTCGATCTCGCGGATGCTCATGGGCTCCATGCTCATGTCCTCCTTACCGCGAGGGAAAGACGCACGATCTCCTCGCAGAGTTCCTCATAGGGGATACCCTCGGCGGCGGCCTCCTTGGGCAGGAGGCTGGCGGGGGTCAGGCCTGGCAGGGTGTTGGTCTCCAGGCACCAGGGATGGCCCTCCTCGTCCAGGAGGAAGTCCGTCCGGGAGTAGACGGACAGTCCCAGGACCCGGTGGAGCCGCAGGGCGTACTCGCCCATCTCCCGCTGCTGCTCCGGCGTGATGCGGGCGGGGCAGATCTCCTGGGAGCCGCCGGTCTGGTACTTGGCGTAGTAGTCAAAGTAAGCGCTCTTGGGGATGATCTCCACCGCCGGGAGGTAGCGGTCGCCCAAAACGCCCACAGAGAGCTCCCGACCATGGATCTTCTTCTCCACGAGAACGTGGCTGCCGTAGCGGAGGGTATCCCGCAGGGCGGCGGCCAGTTCCTCCCTCGTCTCCGGCAGGGAAACGCCCACGGAGGAGCCGCCGTTGACGATCTTCACGGCACAGGGGAGCTCAATCTCCTCCGCCAGGGCGGGGATGTCGGCCTCCTCATAGTGGGGGATGTCCCGCCAGGGGGCGGTGGGGACGCCGGCGTCTTCCATCACACGCTTGGTGACGGCCTTATCCATGGCCATGCCGCTGCTTAAGTACCCGGCCCCGGTGTAGGGGATACCCAGAAGGTCAAAGGCCGCCTGCACCCGGCCATCCTCGCCGCAGGCGCCGTGGAGGCCCAGGAAGACGATGTCCGCCATGGCGCAGACCGCAAGGACATCCTTGCCGAAGAGGCTGGGGCCTTGGTCGCCCCGGCTGCGGCGGACGGCCTCCAGATCCGGGGCGGTCTCGGCGATGGCGGCGGTGCCCAGCAGGCCGTCCGGCGCGTCAAAAATCTCGGTGAGGGGGCCCCTGTAGCCCTCCAGTCCCAGGAACATATCCACCAGGATGGCCCGGTGCCCCCTGCCGCGCAGGGCCCGGCAGACGCTGCTGCCGGTGACCAGGGAAACCTGGCGCTCGGTGGAAAGTCCACCGGCCAAAACCACGATCTTCATACGGAAAAGCCCTCCTTCTCGCCTGTCCGGGGGCCTTGCCCCCGCGGGCTGTCAACACAGTTTCCCGCCCGGCTCCGAACCCCGGAGAGGGGCCGGAAGCGGCGGCTTTCCCCCTGCGGGCATTCCACGGGCATTATAATAATGCTATAGTTTACCACAGTTCCCGGCAGAATACAACTTAAAAAAGAAGCCTTTGCAAGCCCGAAACTCCCCGCCCCGCCAAATTCCCGAAATCATTTTTCGCCCCGGCATGCACGGGGCGAAAGATCCCTCTCGCGGAGCGAGAGGCCGCAGTCCCGGCTCCTCCGGGGCAAGACCTCCGAGCGCAGCGCAAGGCCCCTCCGGCATTGCCGGAGAGGCCTTGCGCCATCGTGCCGGCGCCGCGGTGCCGACACGGAGCGTTCTCCCGCCCCATGTTCCCCGGTATATCGGGGTGAAGCCGTCAGCGGAGCCACGCAAAGAGACCGGGATCCTTCTCCTCCAGCAGCACGGCGGTGGAGGCGATCATCCGGGCGGCGTCGGCTCTCGTCACGGTCTCCCCCATGGCGGGGCTGCCGAAGCTCCCGGCGGAGAGGACGCTGCAGTACTCCAGGTTCCCCAGCGCCTGAGCGGCCCAGGAGCCGTCCTCCGTTCCAGCGAAACACAGGGCGAGATCCACGTCCCGCAGCTGCAGGGCCCGATCCAGCATCACCGCCGCCTCCCGGAAGGTGATGGCCTCCTCTCCCCGGAAGGCCGCGCCGTCCTCCGTGGCGCTGCCCCGGACGACGCCCTGCCGGAGCCCGGCGGCGGCATAGGCCTTGGCCCAGGCGGGGATGGCCGCGTCATCCGAGAAGCCCGTCACCGTAACGGCGGAGGCGTCCATCCCGGCGCAGTCCATGGTCATGGCCAAAAACTCCGCCCGGCTGACGGGACGCTCCGGCTCGAAGAAATACTGCCCAGCCAGGCAGGTACCGGTGAAGATGCCCTGCTCGGCCAGGTACTGGGCGGCGGCCGCCGCACCGCTATCCTCGGTGTCCGAGTAAACGACGCCGCTTTTCACCCGGCTGACGGTGACCGTGACCTCCGCCTCGGCGGAGGCGTTCCCCTCGCCGTCCCGGCAGAGGTAGGTGAAGCGGTCGCTGCCGCAGCGATCCTCCTCCGGGGTGTAGACGAACTCCGCCCCGTCGATGGTCACGGTGCCGTGCCGGGGCTGCTGGACGAGCTCAAAGGTCACGTCCTCCCCGCTGCCGCCAGTGGTGAGGAAGCGGGCGTGGTAGGGGATGTTCCGGTAGGTGCGGATCTCCAGCTCCCGGGCGGCGGGCGCGGCGGCAGGACTCGCGCTCCGGGCGGCCAGGGCCGGGGTAGCCAGCAGCACGGCGGCCGCCAGCAGCGCCGCGCATACGCGGCGGAAACGAGTGGAAGGGTTCAAAACCAAGACCTCCTTGTGCGACTTTCAGGGTAGTCCTAGTGTGCGCCCGGCAGGCGCGGACGATGCAGATCCAGCCCTTCCATTGTGTGGAAAGCGCGGGAAAGCCGGAGCGGCTGGCCGCTCCGGCTTTTGGGGGATGCCGTTACTTCAGGTCGTAGAGGGCGGAATACTTCTCTTCCAGGTAGGTGAGGAAGTAGTCCGGATTCAGGGGCTCGCCGGTGATGGCGCGGATCCACTCGTCCGGCGTGGAGACGGAGGCGATGGAGAAGACGTGCTCCTTCAGCCAGTCCCGCACCGCCGTGAGCTTCCCTTCCCGGACGGCGGCGAAGACGTCGAAATCCTTCTCCATGGCGGCCAGGATCTGGGCGCCGTAGGCGCTGCCCAGGGCGTAGGAGGGGAAGTAACCGAAGTCCGTCGTCCAGTGGACATCCTGCAGGCAGCCCTGGGCGTCGTCGGAGACATCCAGGCCCAGGTACTCCTTATACTTGGCGTTCCAGAGGGTGGGGATCCCGTCCACGGTGATCTCGCCATTTAGCATCAATTTCTCCAGCTCATAGCGGATAAGGATGTGGAGGGAGTAGGTGAGCTCGTCGGCCTCGGTGCGGATAAGGCTGGGCCGGGCGATATTCACGGCCTCGTAGAGCTCCCGCTCGGAGACATCGGAGAAGGTGTCGCCGCTGATCTCCTGGAGCTTGGGGTAGACGAAGTGGAGGAAGGCCTCACTGCGGCCGATGATGTTCTCATAGAAGCGGGAGATGCACTCGTGCATGGCGTTGGTCATGCTGCCCGCCGTATGGGCCTGCCAGAACTCCTCCGGCTCGTTCTGCATGAAGAGGGCGTGGCCGCCCTCATGAAGGGTGGAGAAGATGTTGGAGATGAAGTTGTCCTCAAAGTAGTGGGTGGTGACCCGGACATCGTGGGGGCCGAACTC
>CAKTSC010000151.1 GCA_934597465.1 uncultured Dysosmobacter sp. | reverse complement strand
CCTATGGGTCAAATGCGTGTCCGCCGAACGGGGCCATGGGTCAAAATCTCGTGTCCATTTTCTTGGGTACAGTTTATGGCGTCCAGGGAATCCTTGATGTGTACCTCCTGACCCCGCAGCAGAATGCGGCCCTCCTGATAGTTCTCACGGCCAAAGAGAATCTTCATCAATGTGGTTTTTCCCGCGCCATTTTCTCCAGCCAGGGCGTGGATCTCGCCCGCGTTGACAGAAAACGTTACGTCCTTATTGGCGATAAAGCCGTTGGTGTAGATCTTCGTAATGTTTTCCATTCTCAGGATCTCGGTCCCCATACACATCACCTTTCTCAGAAAGGGAGAGGGAGGGATCCCTCCCTCTCCCCCGATCTATTGCTCGTTGGAATCAGCCGTTGTCGCGCCAGTTCTCGAAGGCGGCGACGTCAGAGTTGAAGTAGGTAAAGAAGCCCTTGGGAGTGATCTCGCCGTTGGCGACCTTCTGGGCATACTCGTCCACGATGCCGCGAACCTCGGCGGAGACGGTCTCGTCGTAGTGCTCGTTCTCAGCCAGGCACACAGAGCGCTCGGCCAGGCCGAAGGAGACCAGGTTGCCCCACTGGATGCTGCCGTCGTCGATGCAGGCGAAGAGGTACTCCAGGGAGTAGGTGACATCCTTCAGCATGGAGGTGATGATGGTGGAGGCGGCGTCCTTCAGGGTGGAGTCGGTGGTGGTGTAGACGTTCCACTGGTCGGAGTCCACGCCGATGACGGCGAGGCCGGCATCCAGGCCGCCGCGGTCATAGCAGGCGGTAGCAGCGCCGGAGGTGGTGGAGCCCTGGATGTTGAAGACGGTGTCGATGCCGGAGTCGAACATGGTGCCGGTGACCTCCTGGGTCTTGCCGATGTTCACAGCGCCGCTGCCGTAGGAGATGGTGATGTCGATGTCGGGATCGACGGTGCGGGCACCGTCCACGTAGCCGGTGACGAAGTCATGGCCGATGGGCACTTCGTTGAAGACCCAGGCGCCGATCTTCTGGCTCTTGGTGATGGAGGCAGCCAGGACGCCGGCCAGGAAGGCGCCCTCGTTCTGACGGTAGTTGATGGCGCAGACGTTGTCGGCGGTGACCTCGGTGGTGGCGCCCACGTCGAAGGTCACGAAGTACATGTCGGTGTACTCGGGGGCATACTTCATGACCAGGTCGGACATACCGCCGTTGGAGCAGGTGATGATGTACTTATACTTGCCGCTGTCGCAGGCGTCGGCAAAGGCGTTCTCGTAGGTGGACTTGTCGCCGCCCAGCTCGATGACGTCATACTCGCAGCCGTAGGTCTCGCAGACATTCTTCACACCGCGCAGGCCGTTGTCACGGAAGCCCAGGTCACCCAGGTTATCGGTGATGATGTAGAGGAACCGGCCCTCAATGTTGGAAGCGGCAGCGCCGGAGCCGCTGGCGGAAGCGCTGCCGGAGCTGCTGCCGCCGGCAGGAGCAGGGGTCGTCCCGCAGCCTGCCAGCATGCCGATGAGCATGGCGGCAAAAAGGATCAGAGCAATTCTTTTCTTCATGTTTGTGTCCTCCTAAAAAATATTTTTGAATTACTTCCCTGTCGTATTTCCGCACAGGAAAGGCGCTCACACATGGCAGGGAGCCCTCTCAGGAAAAGAGCTCCTCCGGAACCCCCCGCTCCCGGCCGAAGGCGGCCACCTGCTCCCTGGCCGGAATGCTTGGCGCCGCCCCCTTCCGGCTGATGGTCAGGCTGCTGGCAAGGCTTGCGATCTGCAGGGCGTCCTCCGGGCGCTTGCCTGCCGCGATAGCGGCGATGAAGTAGCCGCAGAAGGTATCCCCGGCGCCGGTGGTATCCACCGCCTCCACCGGGTAGATGCCCTGGTACAGCCGCTTCTCCCCGCAGGCCCAGTAGGAACCGTTCTCCCCCACCGTCAGGATCACCGTGGCAGAAGGATACTTCCCGCAGAGGCTCCGCAACAGCTCCTCGTATCCGCAGGGCGGCACGCCCAGCAGGGAACGTCCCTCCACCTCGTTGACGATGAGGTAGTCCACAAGGTCAATGGGATAGTTCTGCATCTCCGCCGTCACCGGGGAGGCGTTGAATGCCACCTGCATTCCCTTCTCCTTGGCCGCCCGGATGGCATAGCCCACGTTGGAGATCTCGTTCTGGAGCAGCAGGAGATCCGAGGGGCCGAAGTTCCGCAGCACCCGGTCGATATCCTCCCGGGTGATATCCAGGTTCGCCCCGCCGGAAACAATGATGCAGTTCTGCCCCTCCGGGTTGATCTGAATGATGGCATGGCCGCTGACCGTATCCGAGGTCTTCAGATAACAGGTATTGACGCCGTTCTCCTCCAGCAGCTGCCGGAGAATGGCACCGTCCGTTCCGATAGCGCCCGCGTGGAAGACCTCCGCGCCGCTGCGGGCCAGGGCAATGGTCTGGTTGAGCCCTTTCCCGCCGCAGAACCGCTCATACTTCTTTGCCAGAACCGTCTCCTGCCCGGAGACAAAGTGTTCCACTTCATAGACCCTATCGATATTCAGGGAACCGAAATTCAAAATCCGCACAATCCATCACCTTTATATGGCCGATATTCATAAAACGTTTTAGCTTTTTATTAAAACGTTTTACCTCTCTGTTTATTACCATTAATATCATAGATTGGAAACCCTGTCAATCCGCTTCCGATCCAGCTCCCGAAATTTGTCGAAATTAATAATCTTCCGTTCTGTTTATATTTAAAACGCCGAAGGCGCCGGTAAACGCCGAAGGCGCCGGTCGTTTGCCTTCCGCCCGCCAGCCCCATACCGGACAGCACTGGCAGCGCCTCCCCGGTGCCGCTTCCAAAACAAACTCCGCAGCAGAAAGCCCCAGCGGCCCGCCGGATGGCGGGCCGCTGGGGCTTTTGCCGGGCGGAACACCCGGGGCAGGGGGTAAAGCGTGTCTGCGCCCCTCCCTCCCCTCACAGCCACTGGGTGGAGGTGTTCATATCCTGCTGGAGCTGGCGGAGGAAGGTCTGCACCTGCCAGCCGTCAGCGGCGGCGTGGTGGACGGTGAGGGAGAGGGGCAGCAGGAGCTTCTCCCCTTCCCGGCGGAGCTTGCCCGCCTCCACGGAGGGGAGGAGGTAGGGCTGCTTTTCGTAGGAATGCACCGCGAAGTGCCGGAAATCCACCCACGGCAGGCAGGAGACGGTATAGGCGTTGGGCGGCGGGACTTCCCCGGCCTTGCCCAGGATGCCGTGATGGCCGCCGTGGCGGGCCTTGTCCTCCAGGTACGCCGCCTGGAAGGCCCGGAAGTCGTCGTCATAGGCCGTCCAGAGGAGGGAGAAGGTCTTGTCGTCGGCGTGGAAGGCGGCGTAGAGGGGCGTCAGGCAGTTATAATGTCCAAGGACGCCGTCCCGCTCCGCCAGGCAGAATTCCTCCTGGCGCTGGAGGTTCCTGGTCACCAGCCACAGATATGCCGGGAAGAAGCGGCAGCCCGCCGCCTTCACGGCCCGGAAGCACTCCGCGGCGTCCAGCTCCACCGTCAGGGAGTAGCCGGTGGGGGCCATCTTCGAGAAGTAATAAAAGGTCTCCCGCCGGGGCCAGGACGCGAAGTCGATGGGGGTGAAGCACAGCTCCGGGCGCATTCACCGCACCTCCTGCCAGAGGAGCCCGTCCCGGGTGTCGTACCAGAGGAGCGTCCCCTGGGGGAAGTAGGGCAGCCGGGCGGAGAGATCCCACTCCGGGTAGAGCTTCCGGAGCAGCAGGCTGTCCCCCGTGCGGAAGAGGAGGCAGGAGATGTGGTGCTCCCGGGTCATGGGATGGGCGGCGGTGACATACCAGTCCCCGTCGCTGAGGGTGACGGTGAGACGCTCCCCCTCCTCCGCCTTCCGGGGCGTCAGGGCCGGGAGCTTCCGGCCGCAGCAGCTGACCTCCGCCCCCTCCAGGGAGAAGAGGAGGTTGCCGCAGTCCGGGCAGACGTAGAAGCGCATCCGGCGGAGGTTTCCGGAGCTGCGGTCATTCTCCCCCAGCTCGCCCCGGAGCAGGGCCTCCGTGTCCACTCCCAGAAGCTCCGAGAGCCGGGGCAGCAGGGCGATGTCCGGTGCGCCGGCCCCGCACTCCCACTTACTGACGGCCTTGCCGCCCACGCCCAGCTTTTCCCCCAGCTCCGCCTGGGTGAGATTTTGGCCCTGCCGCAGGGCCCGGATGAGGCGGCCGGTCTTGGTCTGATCCATGGATAGTTCCTCCGTTTTTCGGTGAGATGAGACGGGAAACGCCCGCGAAGGCGGGCGTCCCGGTGCTGTCAGGGTCTATCTTAGCGGAAACCGGCGGACTTGGCAATCCACGCTCCGTAGAGTTCCTCCGGCGGAGCCGGGCTCAGGCGCTGCGGGACTCCGGCAGGGCGGCGGTGCGGATCTGATCCAGGGTCATGCTGCGCCGGTGCTGGATGGGCTTCCACTCCGGCCGGGCGAAGAGGGAGGCGGCGCAGATGGGGAGGTAGGTCAGCATGAAGAG
>CAKTSC010000150.1 GCA_934597465.1 uncultured Dysosmobacter sp. | reverse complement strand
ATGCAGATGCTGTTGTAGCAGAAGGCCCAGAAGAGGTTCTGCCGGATGTTCCGGATGGTGAGCCGGGAGAGCCGGATGGCCTTCGGCACGTCGGAGAGCTGGCTCCGCATCAGGATCAGGTCGGCGGACTCGATGGCGATGTCGCTGCCGCTGCCGATGGCGCAGCCCACGTCCGCCTGGACGAGGGCCGGGGCGTCGTTGATGCCGTCGCCCACCATCATCACCTTCCGGCCCTCCGCCTGGAGCTTCTGGACGACTCCGGCCTTCTCCTCCGGCAGCACCTCGGCGATGACCTGATCCACGCCCACCTCCGCGCCGATGTGCTCTGCCGCCGCCCTGTGGTCGCCAGTGAGCAGCACCGTCCGGATGCCCTGGGCCTTCAGTTCGGCAATGGCCTTGGCGCTCTCCGGCTTCACCGGGTCGGCTACGCTGACAAAGCCCAGCAGCTTCCCGTCCCGGGCAAAGAACATGGGCGTCTGGCCCTGGCCCGCCAGGGCCTCCGCCTGGGCCTTTACGGCGGCAAGGTCGATGCCGTTCTCCGCCATCAGTCGCTCATTGCCGGCCAGGATGGTCTTGCCCTCCACCGTGGCCCGCAGGCCCCGGCCGGAGAGGTTCTCAAAGGCCTCCGGCGCGGCAGGCACCGCCAGCCCCCGCTTCCCGGCCTCCGCCGTGATGGCCTTGGCCAGGGGATGCTGGGAGACGGCCTCCACCCCCGCCGACAGGGTCAGAAGGGCGTCCTCCGTCCCTTCCACAGGCCGCACCGCCGCCACGGCGGGGGAGCCCTCCGTCACGGTGCCGGTCTTGTCCAGCACCACGGTGTCCGTGGCGTGGGTGATCTCCAGGGCCTCGCCGCTGCGGATGAGGATGCCCTGGGAGGCCCCCAGCCCCGTGCCCACCATGATGGCCGTGGGCGTGGCCAGCCCCAGGGCGCAGGGGCAGGCGATGACGAGAACGGAGGTGAAGATCCGCAGGGCAAAGGCAAAGTCCTGCCCCAGCAGCAGCCAGAGGATGGCGGCAAGGGCCGCGATGCTCATGACCACCGGCACGAAGACCCCCGCCACCCTGTCGGCGACCTTGGCGATGGGGGCCTTCTTCCCCTGGGCGTCCTCCACGAAATGGATGATCCGGGAGAGGGTGGAGTCCTCGCCCACCTCCGTCACGCTGACGTAGAGCACGCCGTCCTGGTTGATGCTGCCGCCGATGACCCGGTCGCCGGGGTTCTTCTCCACCGGCAGGCTCTCGCCGGTGAGCATGGCCTCGTTGACGCTGCTCTCGCCCCGCTGCACCACGCCGTCGGCGGCGATCTTACTGCCGGGCTTCACCAGGATCAGGTCGCCCCGCTGGAGCTGGCTTGTGGGGATCTCCTTCCCGCTCTCCGCCAGGATGGCGGTGTCCGGCTTCAGCTCCATCAGCTTCGTGATGGCCCCCTTGGTCTTCTGCACGCTCCGGGCCTCCAGGAACTTGCCCAGCATGATGAGGGTCAGCACCACCGCCGCGGACTCATAGTAGAGATGATGCACATGGTGGGGGTTGTCGCTGAGCAGGAAGGTCATGACCAAGCTGTACGCAAAGGAGCAGCTGCTGCCGATGGCCACCAGGGAGTCCATGTTGGGCGCCCGGTGGATGAGGGCCGAGAAGCCGCCCAGAAGATAGCCCCGGCCGAAGACCAGCACCGGAATGGTCAGGATCAGCTGCAGCACCGCGTAGTTCACCGGGTGGCTCATCATGGAGAAGAGCTCCGGCAGGGGAAGGGGCGTCGGCAGCATCTGGCCCATGGAGACGTAGAGCAGCAGCACCGAGAAGACCGCCGCCCCGATGAGGCTCTGCTTCTGGGCACGGTAGGCGGCGTCCTCCTCCGCCTTCTTGGTCTCCTCCGTCTTGGCCGTGGGCTGATCCTGGTGGAGGGCGGCCCCGAAGCCCGCCTTCGTGACTTTCGTGATGATGTCCTCCGGCTTCGTCTGCTCCTCGTCATAGGCGATGGTCAGGATGCCGGTGGTGAGATTCACGTCGCTGCGCTCCACGCCCGGCAGACGGCGGGTCACCCGCTCCACCGAGGCGCTGCACGCAGCGCAGTGCATTCCCGAGATATCGTATTTTTCCTCGCGCATGGTCTGGATCCTTTCTTTCGGCTGGGGGCCTCCGCTGTTTTCAACGGATACCCCCTGGGGGTATTTTTTCTGACAAGGGCACTATATACCCCCTGGGGGTATTTGTCAATGGGGAAAGACGCCCAAATTCCAAAAAATTTTTCCCGTTTTCCCTAGGATTCCCCCAATCGTAACGGAATTGTAACCCATCCGGGGGCCCGCATCTGCTACAATAAGGAAAACCCCGGGGGTATCCGGCGGAACGGCCCGCATTCCGCCTGGGGTTTCCGCCCCCGGCCAACGCGGGAGCGGACGGAAGATCACGCCGGAAAACGGTGGAAAGGGAGGGGTATTCCATGCGGTTACTCTTCAAGCAGCGCTTCTTCTCCTGGTTCGACAGCTACGATATCTATGACGAGGACGGAAACACCGTCTACACCGTGAAGGGCCAGCTCTCCTGGGGCCATTGCCTGCACATCCTGGACGCTTACGGCAACCATATCGGCACCGTACAGGAAAAAATTTTCACGTTTCTCCCGAAATTTGAACTTTATGACGCCGCCGGGTACATCGGCTGCATCTCCAAGGAGTTTACCCTCTTCCGCCCCCAGTATACCATTGACTGCCGGGGCTGGACGGTGGAGGGCAGCTTCCTGGAGTGGGACTATGCCGTCTACGCCGGCCAGCGCCAGGTGGCCCAGATCTCCAAGGAGCTCTTCCACCTGACCGACACCTATGTCCTGGACATCCCCGACCCCGCCGACGCGCTCTGCGTCCTCATGCTGGTTTTGGCCATCGACGCTGAAAAGTGCTCCAGAAACAGCTAAACCCGGGAAACAACGATAAAAACGCTAAAAAACAGAGCAAACGACGAGAAAATACCACCGGCTGCCGCATTTGCGGCAGCCGGTGGCTGCTATATCAATGAAAAATTCACGTTTGAGGGTCGCGGTTGGCCTGCTCCTCGGCGAACTCCTGTTTGGCTTGCTGGAGGATCTTTCTTTCCTGCTTGGTGGTGAGCTTGGTTTCGTCGAACTTCGCGAAGAGGTCGGGGCGGCGGAGCATGGTGCGTTTGTAGCTCTCTTTTTTGCGCCAGGCGGCCACGTTGGCGTGGTGGCCGGAGAGGAGGACATCAGGGACTTTCCGGCCGTGCCACTCCTCGGGCCGGGAGTACTGGGGATGCTCCAGAAGACCGTCCCAATGGGACTCCTCCATGAAGCACTCCTCGTCCGGCAGGACGCCGGGCACCATGCGGCTGACGGCATCACAGACGGCCATGGCCGGGATCTCGCCGCCGGTGAGGACGAAGTCCCCCAGGGAAATCTCCTCGTCCACGCACTCGTCGAGGAAGCGCTGGTCGACGCCCTCATAGTGGCCGCAGACCAGGACGATGTGCTCCCACTTCTCCTTCAGCTCCCGGGCAACGGACTGGTCGAAGCTGCGGCCGCAGGGGGACATAAAAATGGTGTGGGGGTGGGGGTCGCCGGTGACCTCCCGGATATGATCCCAGCAGCGGTAGAGGGGGTCTGCCTGCATGACGGCGCCCCGGCCGCCGCCGTAGGGGTAATCGTCCACCTGCATCTGCTTGTTGGTGGTATAGTCCCGGATCTGGTGGGTCTTGATGGTGAGGAAGCCCCGCTCCTGGGCCCGGCCCAGGATGCTGACGTTCAGCATGGCGTCCACAGACTCCGGGAAGAGGGTCATGATATCAAATCTCATCGGTGGCCATCCCTTCCAAAATGTGTACCTCCATCCGGTTTTGATCCAGATCCACGGAGCGGATGAAGACCTCCGGAATGGCGGGGATCAGGTATTCCTTCTTGCCCTTGACCGTGTAGACCTTGCTGGCGGGGTAGGGATCCACCGCCCGGAGCTCCCCCAGAAGCTCGCCGGTCTCGCAGTCATAGACCTGGAGGCCCAGGAGATCCTGGTCGAAGTACTCGCCCTCCTTCAGGGGGGCGTCGGCGCGGCGGATGGAGAGGGTCTTGCCCTTGTAGCTGAGGGCGGCATTCATGTCGTCCACGCCGGGGAACTTCAGGAGGACGAAGCTCTTGTGGACGTGGTTAGCGGTGGGGCGGAGGGGCTGGCCGTCCAGGTAGAAGGTCTCAAAGCGGGTGAGGAAGTCCGGGCTCAGGCCGTCCGGCTGGAGCCGCACCTCGCCCCGGGTGCCGTGGGCGTTGACGATGCGGCCCACGGGGATATATTCCAGTTTCATGGGGGTCTCCTTTCGGATACGTATAATCTTACAAATATACTATAGCATAGTTTGGGGCGGTTGGCAACCGGGGGGCCGGGAAAGCCCGGCGGCTTGCGGTTCCGCCGCGGGGGCTGGCCGGTTGGCCAGGGGGTGCCGGGGGAGCCCGGCGGCTTTTGGCCCCAGGCTGGGGCCGGGGTGGCCCGCCGT
>CAKTSC010000149.1 GCA_934597465.1 uncultured Dysosmobacter sp. | reverse complement strand
GCCGCGCTTCCGGGCACGGGTGTAGTCCCCGTCCTCCAGGAGCTTTTCCATGGCGGCGGTCTCGGTGCCGGTGTAGACGAAGAGGGCCGCGCCGATGCCCGCGAGGACGATGGTGAGGCAGACGCCCAGGATGTAGGCGGCGGCCGCGCCCCAGAAGGCGGCGGCGAAGAGGGGCAGGGCCGCCAGGATGCAGAGCATGGCGGCGACGGTGTTCAGGCGGCGGATCCGATCCTCCCCCGCCCGGCGGCGCTCCTTTACCATGCCGCTGACGCCGTACTCCGTCTCAAAGGGCTCGGTCTCCAGGAAGGCGAAGTCCCGGGCGCCCCGGCCGCAGGAGAGGAAGAGGGCCACGCCGATGGCCACGAGGATGAGAAGAATGCAGAGGCCCAGGCCCGCGGCGGCGTTCTCCGTCAGCGGGAAGCGGGCGGATTCGCTGAGGTAGGCAAGGGCGATGAGGGCCACGGGGCTCAGCACGCAGAGGAAGGTGGCCAGCGCCATCCTCGGGGCCGCCGCCCGGCGGAGCGCCAGGTACGCGGAGGCCTCCTCCATGCTGACCCGCCGCAGGGCGGGCTCGTCGGGCGCCACGTCAGGCTCCGCCGCCTCCAGCTCGTCCTTCAGCAGGAAATCCGTGCTGACGCCGAAAAGGCGGCTCATCTGCAGGATCTTCTCCATGTCCGGCATGGACTGGGCGCCCTCCCACTTGGAGACGGACTGCCGGGTGACGCCCAGCTGCTCCGCCAGCTCCTCCTGCGACCAGCCGGCCTTCTTCCGCAGCTGCATGATCTTGTCTGCCAGAATCATAATTCATTCTCCTATCCGCGCCGCGGGCTTTCCCGGCCCGGCGCTGTTTTCTGGCCCCATGCTAGCCGCTTGGGCGGTTGCATGCCAGAAAGCCGGGTCGGAAATCTGTCAACCGGGGATTGCGGCGGCGGGTTTTCCGGCCAGGAGAAATCTGGTTGATATCAAAAAGATATCATATTCCCCTCCCGCCGTCAAGTCCCGGCGGGAAGAAATTTCCTCCGCCGGGCGGGCCGCTTCCCCGGGTATTATTCCCCTGGCAGGAAGGAGGATAGCACCCCGGCGGCGGGGTGTCAACGGCGGGAGGGGGAAGTTCCGCAACGGGAACACATTCTCCGAAAAAACGGACACAGAGGCAGGTGCTCTGTGTCCGAAATCGATTGCGTCTGTCCCTTTTCCGGGGGATCAATACCACTGGAGGATGTCCGTGAGCCGCCGGGCGGTGTGGGCCGCCCCGGCGGGGGCGGGGGCGCCGGTGCCGTCGTGATCGAACCAGCAGCAGGGCAGGCCGTAGTCCAGGGCCCCCCGGATATCCGCCGTCAGGGAGTCCCCGATGAGGAGGACTTCCTCTTTGGGCGGGTTCCCCAGGCGGGCAAAGCAGGCGTCGAAGAACTCCCGGCTGGGCTTGGGCATGCCGCCCATCTCCTGGGAGATGAAGAGCCCCCGGAAGTAGCGGTCGAAGCCCGCGAGACGCAGGCGGTTCTGCTGCTCCCCGGCGGGGGCGTTGCTGGCGGCGTAGACGGCGTAGCGCCCGGAGAGGCCCCGGAGCAGCTCCTCCGCCCCGTCCACGCTCTCGTGGCTGTTCCAGAGGAGCTCCACGAAGCGGTCTTCAAAGCGGGGCCCGTCGGCCCGGATGCCCAGGCGGTCGAAGATCCAGCGCCAGCGGATGGCCCGGAGCCCGGCGCGCTTCAGGTTCCCCTGTTCGATCTCCCGCCAGAGGATGTCGTTGACCTCCCGGAACACCGGGAAGATCTCCTCCCGCCAGGGGATCTCCAGCTCCTGAAGGCCCTGGCGGATGGAGGCCGCCGCGCAGCGGTCGAAGTCCAGGATGGTGTTGTCGATGTCGATGAGAACGGTCTTGATCATAGGGGGCCTCCTTTGGGGGATGGGGAATTGAGAATTGATAATTGAGAATGGAGAATGGTTTTTCGGGGGAAAGTCCCGCGGCGGTTTGGGCCGGATGGGTAGGGTGGGCTTCCCTTACGGTTTATTATCCATGATCCATTGTCAATTGTCAATTCCGGAAGAGGTAGACCATTAAATTTGCAGCATACCAGCATCGTAGGTATTAGCAGCTTTGATGAAAGAAAGAAAAACCCGCTATTTTACAACCTCCCTTATCCCGGATATAATAACTCCTGCTGATGGCCCTTGGCGTCAGCGGGCGGGGACTCGCCCCGCCGATGGAAAGAAATGCTCCGCAGAAAACTATGATATGAGGTGTATTCCTATGAGCCGTATGATCGGAACGGTGGCCCGGGGCGTCCGCGCGCCCATCATCCGCGCGGGGGACGATCTCGCAAAGATCGTGCCGGAGTCCGTGCTCTCCGCCGCCCGGGAGGAGGGCTTCGCCTTCCACGACCGGGACGTGGTTGCCATGACCGAGGCCATCGTGGCCCGGGCCCAGGGCAACTACGCGAAGGTGGACGACATCGCCGCCGATGTCCGCGCCAAGCTGGGCGGGGAGACCGTGGGCGTCCTCTTCCCCATCCTCAGCCGCAACCGCTTCGCCGTGTGCCTCCGGGGCATCGCCGCCGGGGCGAAGAAGATCGTTCTCCTGCTGTCCTACCCCTCCGACGAGGTGGGCAACCACCTCATCGACGAGGATCTGCTGGACGAGAAGGGCATCGACCCCTACAAGGACGTTCTCAGCCTGGAAAAATACCGGGAGCTCTTCGGCTATACCGTGCATCCCTTCACCGGGGTGGACTACGTGGCCTACTATAGGGATCTCATCCGGGAGAGCGGCGCGGAGGTGGAGGTGGTCTTCGCCAACGACGCCCGGGCCATCCTGCCCTACACGAAAAACGTCATCAACTGCGACATCCACACCCGCAGGCGCACCAAGCGCCGCCTGCTGAAGGCCGGGGCCGAAAAGGTCTTCTCCCTGGACGAGATCCTCACCGCCCCCGTGAACGGCAGCGGGTATAATGAGAAGTACGGCCTTCTCGGCAGCAACAAGGCCACCGAGGACACCGTGAAGCTCTTCCCCCGGGACTGCCAGGCCCTGGTGGAGGACATCCAGGCCCGGCTCCTGGCCGCCACCGGCAAGCATATCGAGGTCATGGTCTACGGCGACGGCGCCTTCAAGGATCCCGTGGGCAAGATCTGGGAGCTGGCGGATCCCGTGGTCTCCCCCGCCTACACCGCAGGCCTTGTGGGCACTCCCAACGAGCTGAAGCTCAAGTACCTGGCGGACAACGACTTCGCCAGCCTCTCCGGCGAGGCCCTGCGGAACGCCATCCGGGAGAAGATCGCCCAGAAGGACGGCAGCTCCCTCGTGGGCAACATGGTCTCCGAGGGCACCACGCCCCGGCACCTCACCGACCTCATCGGTTCCCTCTGCGACCTGACCTCCGGCTCCGGCGACAAGGGCACGCCCATCGTGCTGATCCAGGGCTACTTCGATAACTACACCGCCGAGTAAGCCTTCCCCTCATCAAGACCGCCGGACTCCTTCCCCGGCGTCTTCCATACTCCTTCCGAAAAACGCCAAGGGCGGCCCCTGCGGGCCGCCCTTGGCGTTTCTTCGTTCCCGTCAGGGGGATCGGCGTTTCCGGCGAAGGCGGGGCGGCATCCCCGCCGTCCCGCCGGGTGCGCTGCGGGAAACCCCTCAGCGGCGGAGGAAAGCGTCCAGCTCTTCGGCAGTCTTCACCACGGCCACGGCCCCGGCGGCCTCCAGCTCGCCGGGCTCGGCGTAGCCGAAGAACTCCACGCCCACGCAGGGCAGGCCGCACTCCGCCGCCCCCTCCACGTCGAACTTCCGGTCGCCCACCATGAGGACGCGGGCCTTCTCCGCCTCCGTGAGCCCCATCCGCGCCATGCAGGAGCGGATCACGTCGGCCTTGCTCATGCCCGCCCCGGGCTGGCTCCCGGCGATGACCTCCAGGGACTCCGCGAAGCCGAACCGCTCACACACCTTCTCGCAGAGGTGCTCCGGTTTGGAGGAGGCCAGGGCCAGGCGGCAGCCCTCCGCCTTCCACTTCCGGCAGTAGTCCGCAAGCCCCGGCGCCGGCAGGTTTTCATAGACCCCGATGGGGTTGTAGCGCTCCCGGTAAAGGCGGACGGCCTCCTCCGCCCCCGCCTCCGTCAATCCGCAGTAGCGCTGGAAGGAGTCCTCCAGCGGCGGGCCGATGAAGCGCAGCAGGGTGTCCTCCCCGGGGATGGGCCGCCCCAGCTTCCGCAGGGCGTAGCGCACGCTCTCCACGATGCCCTCCCGGGAATCCGTCAGCGTGCCGTCCAGGTCAAAGAGAAGAATGTGATCCATAGCGGCTCCTTTCAGGAAAACGTTTTTCTTGCCCTTGAGGGTACCATGTTTCCCGCCCGGACGCAAGGGGAAAGGGGCCGGAAAGACCGCTTTTCCCCGGAAAGCCCCCGCCCTCCCGGGGGAAAAGGTCGACTTTTGTCGCTTCTCCACAAATCGACAAAAATTTAACGCTAAAATTTTAACGATTCGGCATTGACACGAACGCCTTCCGTATGATATAAGTT
>CAKTSC010000148.1 GCA_934597465.1 uncultured Dysosmobacter sp. | reverse complement strand
CGGCCCAGCCGGGTACTCGTAACCAATCCTGACAGGCAGTTGCCGTGTCATTTCTCGAAAAACTGTTTTACGAACACCCAGCTAAAGAAAACCCTCGCTTTTGCGCAGAATGCCGCCTTTCCCGCCGGGCCTTCCGGGTCTCAGGCTTCGGTCTTGGGATGCTCCTCGTCCCAGAGCTGCTCGGCGCGGGGCTTCCAGGCGGCGGCGTAGGCACGGCACTTCTCGCAGAGGTGCTCGGCGCTCTCCGGGGCCTCCAGGTCGGTGGAGTGGGCTCCGGCCCGCTTCACCATCTGGGGCAGCAGGTCGGGGTTCTCCAGCATGGGGCAGGGCCGCAGGTGGTTGCCGTTGAAGGGCTGGCCCTTGCGGTACTCCAGGAAGAGGGGCTGCTGCAGGCACTCCAAAAAGCTCTTCTCCCGGATGTTGGCGCTGGAGTAGTGGATGAAGACGCAGGGCTCCACGTCGCCCGCGGCGTTGATGTGGCAGTAGATGCGGCCGCCGGCCACGCAGCCGCCGGCGAACTCGCCGTCGTTCTGGAAGTCGATGGCGTAGAGCTCCTTGCCGCCGGTGACGCCCCGGATCTCCCGGATGCGGTCCTTCATATAGCTCCGCTGCTCAGGGGTCAGCAGCAGGTCGGCGGTGGCGCCCATGCCCACGGGCATGTAGTGGAAGTACCAGGCGAAGTAGCAGCCCTTGCCGATGAGCATATCCAAAAACTCATCGCTGGTGACCACCTTGTAGTTCTTGGCGGTGTAGCAGATGGAGACGCCGAAGGGGATGCGGTACTTGCGCATTAAGTCCATGGCCTCCATGGCCTTGCGGAAGTGGCCCTCGCCCCGGCGGCCGTCGTTGGCGTCCTCAAAGCCCTCCACGCTGATGGAGACGAAGAAGTTGCCGACGCGCAGCATCTCCCTGCAGAAGTCCTCGTCGATGAGGGTGCCGTTGGTGAAGGCGTGGAAGGCCATGTCCCGGTGCTCCTCACAGAGGCGGATGATGTCCTTCTTGCGGATCAAGGGCTCGCCGCCGGTGAAGAGGCAGGCGTGGGTGCCCAGCTCCTTGGCCTCGGTGAGGACGCGGTTCATCTCCTCATAGGTCAGGCTCTGCTTGTGGCCGTACTCCGCCGCCCAGCAGCCGGTGCAGTGCATGTTGCAGGCGGAGGTGGGATCCATCAGGATCAGCCAGGGGATGTTGCAGCCGTACTTCTCGGCGTTCTTCTGGGCCTGCTGATAGCCCCGGAAGCCGCCCTCGTAGGCGGCGTTGGTGAGAAAGGTCTTGAGGATATAGGGGTCGCACTCCCGCAGCAGACGCTGGACGTAGTGGGCCCACTTGCCGTCGGGATCCTCGGAGATCCTGCGCAGGGTGTCGAAGGTCTCCGGCGACCAGACGGAGCCGTGGATCTTCTGCACCATGTTCACCAGGGACTCAAAGAGCTCCCCCACGTCCTGGGTCTGGCTCTTTTTGATGATGGTGTCCAGCATGGTCTCAAAGGCTTTGCGCTCGGCGGCATGGGTGATCTTCTCGGTGACGTTCATAGCTCTCAAAACTCCTTTCTCTCAGGCGGCTTCTCGCCGCCGCCGCGGACCGCCGCCTCTCCGGCGGCGATGCGCTGCAGGTTTTCCATTCTCTGATCCAGGGCGGCGCTGAGCTCCGCGCACTGGCGGAGCTCCCCTTCCAGGTACTCCGCCCGGCCGGGCTCTACCTCCTTCTTGTAGCGGATCTTATGCTCAAGGCTGGCCCACCAGTCCATGGAGATGGTGCGGAACTGCACCTCCGCCCGCATGAGGCGCTTCTCGTCGTGGAGGAAGATTGGGGTCTCCACGATGAGGTGCAGGCTCCGGTAGCCGTTGGGCTTGGGGTTTGCGATGTAGTCCTTGCGCTGGAGGAGCGTAATGTCGTCCTGCTTCAGAAAGGCCTCCGCCAGCTGATAGATGTCCGCCGGGTGGGAGCAGATGACCCGCACCCCCGCGATGTCGCTGAGGTTTTTCTCGATGCTCTCCACCGTCAGGGGCAGGCCCTTGCGCTGGAGCTTCTCCAGGATGCTCTCCGGGGACTTGAGCCGGGTCTTGATGGTCTCGATGGGGTTGCGGTCATACTGGAGGGACAGCTCCTCGTTGAGCACGTTGAACTTGGTCTCGATCTCCATCATGGCGCAGCGGTAGCAGCTCATCAGCTCCCGGTAGGGCCGGGCGTAGGTCTGGAGCCAGTCCTTGACCTCCCGCTGGCTGAGCTTCGTCAGCAGGAACTGCTCCAGGATGGGGCTGGGATTGGGCAGCAGCAAGGCGCGGCCCTCCTCTCCGGCTCCGCCGCGTGGGCGGGCCATGTCTTTCGGAAAAAGATGTCTTCCTTTTTATGCATTTTCCACTCAATATTCATTATAATGCATGAAATGCAAGAATACAACGGAACTTTACTGGTCAATTTTGTCGAAACGTAAAAAGATGTCTGCCGGAAACCGTCGGTTCACGGCTTCCAGGCCTCCACGCTCTCCCGCTTCTCCCCTTCTGCCTGTTCGCCAGAGACGGACGCTCCGTCCTTCTCCTTCCGCCCGAAGGGGCGGTGATGGCGGCGCTTTTCCCCCTTGGGGATGGCCGTCTCCGGGGCGGCGTTCCCGGTCTCCGGCAGGGCGGCGGGCTCCGCCGGGGCGGGCTTGGGCTTCCGCCAGCCGATGCTGGTCTTGTGGAAGACCGGCTCGCAGACGCAGAGCACCGGCGGCAACAGCAGGATAATGACGGCGGCGCTGATCAAAGCGCCCCGGGCCAGCATGGAGCAGATGGAGCCGATGATCTCAATGTCCGAGGCAACACTGACGCCCAGTGTCGCCGCGAAGAGCACCAGGGCGCTGGTGAGGATGGAGGAATCCGAGGACGTGGCGGCGGCGACCGCCGCCTCCTTCCGATCCTTCCCGGCCCGGAGCTCCTCCTGGAAGCGGGTGGTCATGAGGATGGCGTAGTCCACCGTGGCCCCCAGCTGGATGCAGCCGATGATGGTGGGGGAGACGAAGGGGATCACCGTGCCGGTGAAGTAGGGGATGCCCTGGTTGATGAAGATGGCCAGCTCAATGGCCGCCACCAGCACCACGGGCACGCTGAGGGACTTGAAGACGATGGCGATGATGAGGAAGATGGCGGCGATGGAGATGTAGTTGGTGGTCTTGAAGTCCACCGCTGAGGTCTCGATGAGGTCGTTGGTCAGGGCCGCCTCGCCGGTGATGATGCCGCTTGCATCGTGGGATTTCACGATGGTCTGGAGCTCCGAGAGCTGGTCTGCCACCTCGTCGGTGGCGGTGGTATACTCCGAGTTCACCATCAGCATCTGCCAGCCGCCGGTCTTCAGCATGCCGCGCACCTCGTCCGGCACGAAGAAATCCGGGATGCCGCTGCCGAGGATGCTGTGGTAGGAGACCAGGGACGTGACCCCGTCCACCCCCTGGATCTCCCGCTCCATGGCGCCGAGCTCCTGGGAGCTGAGGTCGTCCCGCACCAGGATGAAGTGGGAGGAGGCCATGTCATACTCGTCCTTCAGCTTGTCGTTGGCGATGATGGAGGGCATGTCCCGGGGCAGGGACTGATCCAGCTTGTAGTAGACCTCCGTCAGGTTCTGGGCCACGGAGAAGGGCAGGAAGAGCAGGAGGAAGACGGCGATGTAGACGCCCCGCCTCCGCACAAGATGCCGGTTGAGCTTCTCCATGGAGGGGATGAGCTCACG
The DNA here is from genome assembly GCA_934597465.1 of uncultured Dysosmobacter sp. Taxonomy (GTDB): domain Bacteria; phylum Bacillota; class Clostridia; order Oscillospirales; family Oscillospiraceae; genus Oscillibacter. The sequence continues at coordinate 831 of CAKTSC010000148.1, read as the reverse complement.
GTGCCGGTGCTTCGCGATCTTGCCGTCGAAGATGAGGAGCATGGAGGGCAGCACGAAGATGACGGAAAGCACCCCCAGCACCACGCCCTTGGCCATGACGATGCCGATGTCCCGGCCCAACGTCAGGCGCATGAAGCAGAGGGCCACGAAGCCCGCCACCGTGGTCAGGCTGGAGCCGGAGAGGGAGGCAAAGGCCGCCTCCACCGCCGCCGCCATGGCGTCCCGCTTGTCCTCGTGGTGGCCGCACTCCTCCACGTAGCGGCGGTAGAGGAAGATGGAGTAGTCCATGGTGACGCCCAGCTGCAGCACCGCCGCGATGGCCTTCGTGATGTACGAGATCTGCCCTAAGAAGATGTTGGTACCGAAGTTATAGAGGATGGCCATGCCGATGCACAGGAGGAAGACGAAGGGCAGCACCGTGGATTCCAGTGTCAGCAGCATGGCCCCCAGGGCCAGCAGCACGGCAAGGCCCACATAGATGGGGATCTCCCGGTCTGCCAGATCCTTGGTGTCCTTCAGGGCCACGGAAAAGCCCGCGAGATAGCAGTTCTTATTGCAGAGGGAGCGGATCTCGTCGATGGCCGCCATGGTCTCCTCCGAGGCACCGGGCTGCTCATACTGAATGATCATCATGGTGCCCTCACCGGAGAAGAACATCTCCCGGAAGTCCGCCGGGATCATGTCCGTGGGGATCTGGATGCCCACAAGGCTCGAGACCCAGATGGCGCTGCTGACGCCGGGCACGTTCTGGATGTCCCGCAGCAGCCGGTTGGTGTAGTCCGCCGGCATATCCTCCACGATGAGCATGCTGGTGGCCGCCATGTGGAAGGG
>CAKTSC010000147.1 GCA_934597465.1 uncultured Dysosmobacter sp. | reverse complement strand
GTCTCGGCGGTGACCCTGGCTCTGACCCGCCCCATGGTCAAGCGGCTCATGCGCCGCCGCAGCGAGCCCACCAATTTAGACCGGGTGGTGGGACAGACCGGCCGGGTGACGGAAGCCATCGACAACGCCGCCCCCAGCGGCGCGGTCTACGTGGGCGGCAAGACCTGGACGGCCCGCAGCGAGAGCGGCGAGGTCATCCCCGCCGGAACCCAGGTCACAGTCGTGCGCATCGAGGGGGTCAAGCTCCTCGTGAAAAATTATGAAAAAGCGGAGGTAACGAAAGAATGAAATGGATCCCTGTGGCCGTCCTGGCCGTCGTCGTCCTGGCGCTCATCATCGCCAACATCCAGATCGTCCAGCAGTCCCGGGCGTATGTGGTGGAGCGGCTGGGCGCGTTCCGGGCCGTGTGGGGCGTGGGCCTTCACGTGAAGCTCCCCTTCTTCGAGCGGGTGGTGAAGAAGGTCTCCCTCAAGGAGCAGGTGGCGGACTTCCCGCCCCAGCCCGTCATCACCAAGGACAACGTCACCATGCAGATCGACACCGTCATCTACTTCCAGATCACGGATCCCAAGCTCTATACCTATGGCGTGGAGCACCCCATGAACGCCATCGAGAACCTGACGGCCACCACCCTGCGCAACATCATCGGCGAGATGGAGCTGGATCAGTCCCTGACCTCCCGCGACACCATCAACGCCAAGATGCGCGCCATCCTGGACGAGGCCACCGACCCCTGGGGCATCAAGGTCAACCGGGTGGAGCTGAAGAACATCATCCCGCCCAAGGAGATCCAGAACGCCATGGAGAAGCAGATGAAGGCCGAGCGGGAGCGCCGGGAATCCATCCTCCAGGCCGAGGGCCAGAAGCAGTCCCAGATTTTGGTTGCTGAGGGCGAGAAGCAGAGCGCCATCCTCCGGGCGGACGCCGAGAAGCAGGCCGCCATCCTCAAGGCCGAGGGCGAGAAGGAGGCCCGCATCATGGCCGCCGAGGCCGAGGCCCAGGCCATCCTCCAGGTGCAGCAGGCCATGGCGGACTCCCTGAAGCTCCTCAACGCCGCCGCCCCCAATAACCAGGTGGTAAAGCTGAAGGCTCTCGAGGCCATGGAGAAGATGGCCGACGGCCGCGCCACCAAGATCATCATTCCCAGCGAGCTTCAGGGCCTTGCCGGCCTCGCCGCCGGCGCCAAGGCCGTCTTCGAGGACGAGAAGGAGGGCTGATCCATGGCAAACCGCTTCAAACTCGTGCTGTGTGAGAAGACGCGCTATAAAGATAGTTGCCGCGCAGAGGAATGGTCGGGAGGTCGATTGGCTTCCTCTCGTGATGACAATCTGGAATGGCCGGGCGGCACAACAGAAATCTGGGTGGACACCAAGACCAATATCCAATACCTTTTCCACCACGAGGGTAGCTACGGCGGTTTCACCGTCCTGCTGGGCCCCGACGGCAAGCCCCTGCTCTACCGCCCCTGAAACCGAACCCCCTCGCGGCCCCGAATGCCCCCCGGCATCCGGGGCCGCGCCTATCCTCCCCTATCCTCACCCATCCGCGCCCACTCACGTCCATCCCCCACGAAAGGAGGCCCCCATGGCCGATCTCTACCGCGCCGTCCGTTCCCCCCGTCCCTCCCGCTGCCGGGAGTGGCAGCTCTACGCCTCCATTACCCTGGTGGCGGCCCTGGCCCTGGCGGCGCTGATCCCCATTTTCCTCTCCATCCGCTACCAGCTCAACTACCGCCGCCTGCTGGAGGACTTCTCCGAGACCACCGTGGCCGCCTTCACCGCCCAGGACGCCGTCGTGGAACGGGACGGCGTCACCCGCCCCCTCAGCGGCGGCTGCTGCCAGCAGCTCTACAACCTGGTGGCCGGAACGACCCCCGGCCGCTGGCGCGACCCGCCGGAGGAGCCCGCCCCCATCACCGTCCGCTATGGGGACGGCGCGGTGCTGGAGCTCTGGCAGGTGCCCCTGGAGAACAGCGCCTCCTCCACCGGCCTCTACTACCGCTTCACCTCCCCCAGTGGGAAAGCCTACGGCTTCAACAGCGCCCTCCTGACCCTCCGCGGCATCGGCGAGCTTCTGGACTGGGACGCCAAGCGCCAGGAGGCCCCCTGACCCCAGGGAGGGACAGCCCCCAGGGATCCCCCCACCGTCCGCTGTAAAATCAGCGGTAAAATCCGCCGCAAAATCTCCCCCTGAATTTCTCAGCGTTTCCGGCGATACTATCCTCGAAAGGAGGGATCCCCATGCCAAACATCAAGCCCATTTCCGACCTGCGCAACTACGCCGAAGTCCTGCGGGACGTGGACGAAGGCTCCCCCGTCTTCCTCATCAAGAACGGCCGTGGCAAGTACGCCATCGTGGATATGCGGGACTATGAGAAGACCCTGGCCTCCCTGCGCCTGATGAACGAGCTGGCCAAGGGCCGCCGCTCCGGCGAGACCGAAGGCTACCTGACCCCCGAGGAGATGAGGGCGCATTTCCGCGCGAAGAGCCATGAAGAGTAAGCTGCACTACACCCTGGAAGTCCGCCGGGACAGCGACGAGATCTGGACTACATTGCCCGGGAGCTCCAGAACCGTCCCGCCGCCGACCGGGTGATCGACGCCATCCTGGACGAAGCCGACCGGCTGGCGGACTTCCCGGAGCTGGGCACCCCCCTCTCCGCCATCACCAGTCTCCGGAACGACGAGGGCTACCGCTACCTCACCAGCGGCAGCTGCATGATCTTCTACCGCGCTGCGGGAAGGGACCTCTACGGCGGCCGGGACTACCTCCGGGCCCTGGGCCTGGAGCCCTCCCCCGAAACCTGAACCCTTACCCACAAAAAAAGTCTGCCGGTCTCCCGGCAGACTTTTTCTTTCGTTTTTCGGGAAGCCCCCGAACCCCGGAGCGCTCCCGCCGTCCTTACAGCTTCGTCACCACCGGGATCACCATGGGATTGCGCTTGGTGGTCTTGAAGAGGTAGTTGCTGACGGCGCTCTTGACGGCGCCCTTCAGGTCGCTCTCGTCCCGGCCCCGGCGGCCCGCCACGCTCTCGGCGGCGTCCATGGAGAGGTTCTCCAGCTCCCGCAGCAGATCCTCGGACTCCTTCACGTAGATGAAGCCCCGGGTGATGATCTCCGGCCGGCTGAGGAGCCGCCCGTCGTGGCCGGAGACCGGCAGCACGACCACCACCATGCCGTCCTCGGCCAGGCGCTTGCGGTCGCGCATGACCACGGCCCCCACGTCGCCCACGCCGGAGCCGTCCACATAGACCTCCCCCGCGGGGACGGAACCGTTGATCTTCATGGTCTTGCCCGTGATCTCGATGACGCTGCCGTTCTCGGCGATGGCGACGTGGCTGCGCTCCATGCCCATGGACATGGCCACATCCTTGTGGATCTGCAGCATCCGCTGCTCGCCGTGGAGGGGGATGAAGAAGCGGGGCTTCGTCAGGGCGTGGATGATCTTCAGCTCCTCCTGGCAGGCGTGGCCGGAGACGTGGAGCATATCCGCCTTGTCATAGATCACCTTCACGCCCTTGCGGAAGAGCTCGTTGATGACCCGGGAGACGGTGACCTCGTTGCCGGGGATGGCGGAGGCGGAGATGATGACCTTGTCCCCGGGGCCCACCTCCACCTGCTTGTGGGTGGAGAAGGCCATGCGGTAGAGGGCGCTCATCTCCTCGCCCTGGGAGCCGGTGGTGACGATGACCTGCTTGTTCTTGGGCTGATTCTTGATCTTGGCGATGTCCATGAGGGTGTTCTTGGGCACCTTCATGTAGCCGAGCTCTGTGGAGACCTTCATGATGTTCTCCATGCTCCGCCCGGTGACGGCCACCTTCCGCCCGCAGGCGGCGGCGGCGTCCAGCACCTGCTGGATCCGGTGGACGTTGGAGGCGAAGGTGGTGACGATGATCCGATCCTCGCAGCCCTGGAACTGCCGCATGAAGGTCTGGCCCACCACCCGCTCGCTCTGGGTGTAGCCGGGGCGCTCCACGTTGGTGGAGTCCGCCAGCAGGGCAAGGACGCCCTCCTTCCCCAGCTCGCCGAAGCGGGCCAGGTCGATGATGTTGCCGTCGATGGGGGTGGAGTCGATCTTGAAGTCGCCGGTGTGGACGACGGTGCCCAGCTTCGTGTGGATGGCGAAGGCCACGGAGTTGGCGATGGAGTGGTTCACGTGGATGAACTCCACCTGGAACTTCCCGGCCCGGACGGTGGTGCCGGGCTCCACGGTGGTGAGCTTGGTGGCCTTCACAAGGCCGTGCTCCTCCAGCTTCAGCTTGATGAGCCCGGCGGTAAAGGGGGTGCAGAAGATGGGCATGTTCACCTGCTTGAGGACATAGGGGATGGCCCCGATGTGATCCTCATGCCCGTGGGTGATGAAGAGGCCCCGGATCCGGGCCCGGTTCTGCACGAGATAGCTGACGTCGGGGATCACGGAGTCGATGCCGTACATGTCGTCCCCGGGGAAGGCCATGCCGCAGTCCACCACGATGATCTCGCCGCCGCACTCGTAAACGGTCATGTTCTTGCCGATCTCATCGAGACCGCCAAG
>CAKTSC010000146.1 GCA_934597465.1 uncultured Dysosmobacter sp. | reverse complement strand
GGGGGTCAGGTTCTCCTGCTCCATCTGTTCCTTCTTCGTCATGCTTGCTTTCCTCCGTTACCCGATTTTCTGTATTTTTCCATGGCGGCCCGGAGGGGGTCTTCCTCCCCGGCGCCGGCGCGTTTCTGGGATTCTTCCTGAATGATGCGTATGTAGTCGGCCAGGGCCTGGGGGGCCGTGGCCATGGACTGGGGCCGCTGGCAGATGCCGCTGATGACGTCCATCTCCCGGGGCTCCAGCTCCCCCGCCAGGGCCGCCGCCTGGGGGACGCGGCCCGCCTCCCGCTGCTGCCAGAGAAGGCGGAAGGCCCTGCCGAGAAGGGGGGAGGAGAACTGCTCCTCCGTCACCGGCATCTGGGCCGGGAAGAGGGAGGCGTCCAGGGTCAGGAGCTGCAGGAGCCCCTCCTCCGCCCGGGCGGAGCGCAGGTTCTCATAGCGGAGGCTACGCTCCGCCGGCTGCAGCGCGGCGGCGGGGTTCAGGTCCTTCCGCTGCTGGGCCTTGCGCTCCTGGGCGGCGCGGCGCTTCATGGCCCGCTGGACCTCCAGCTTCATGGCCTCGGCGCTGATGTGGGCGGCCTCCGCCGCCCGGGCGGTGCAGATCTCCCGCTCCACCGCGTTGGGAAGGGTGGAGAGGAGGGCGCTGACATCCTCGGCGTAGGCGATGCGGTCCTCGTCCCGGCTGAGGTCGTACTTTCCCGCCACCTGGGCCATCCGGAACTCGATGCCGTTCTCGCTGCCGGAGAGCAGCCGCTCGAAGGCCTCCGCCCCGTGGTACTTGAGGTAGTCGTCGGGATCCTGCTTGACGAGCTCACCGTCCTCCGTCCGGCGGCGGGGGAGCTGCAGGACCCGGACGGTGAACTCGGAGTTGTTGAGGAGCTGCAGGGCCTTCTCCGTCGCGGTCTTGCCGGCGTTGTCGTTGTCGTAGCAGAGGACCAGCTCCTTGGTGAAGCGGGAGAGGAGGCGGGTCTGCTCCGTGGTGAGGGCCGTGCCCATGGAGGCCACGGCGTTGTCAAAGCCCGCCTGGTGCAGCGTCACGATGTCCAGGTTCCCCTCGCAGAGGATCAGGTTGGGCCGCTTGGTCTTCTTGGCGAGATTCAGCCCGTAGAGCACCCGCCGCTTGGAGTAGACCGGCGTCTCCGGGGAGTTCATATACTTGGGCTCGGACTTGTCCAGCACCCGGCTGCCGAAGGCCACCACGTCGCCCTTGGTGTCCACCACCGGCAGCATCAGGCGGTTGCGGAACTTGTCGTAGAGCCGCCCGTTCTTCCCCTGCACGGCAAGGCCCGCCGTGATGAGCTCCGTCTTGGTGTAGCCCTTGGCGGTCATGGCGGCGAGCAGGGCGTCCCAGCTGTCCGGGGAGGCCCCCATGCCGAACTTCACGGCGGTGGCGGGCAGGATCTTCCGCTTTTCGAGATACGCCCGCACGGCGGCTCCCTCCGGCTGGCGCAGGAGCTGGTAGTAAAACCGCGCCGCGTCCCGGTTCAGGTTCAGCAGCCGCTGCCGCCTTCGGGCGGCCTCCCGGTCGCCGTCCTCCTCCGGCACCTCCATCCCGGCCCGCCGGGCCAGGAAGCGCACCGCCTCCGGGAAGGAGAGGTTCTCCTCCTCCATGATGAAGTTGATGACGCCGCCCCCCCGCTTGCAGCCGAAGCAGTAGTAGATCTGCTTGTCCTGCAGCACGTGGAAGGAGGGGGTCTTCTCGTTGTGGAAGGGACAGCAGCCCCAAAGGCTCCCGCCCTTGGGCACAAGATGCACATACGTACCCACCACGTCCGCGATCTCGCTGCGGGCGATGAGCTCGTCCATAAAGCTCTGGGGAAAGGCCAGAATGACCGCCTCCCTTCTCAAGGGCTCCCGCGCCTTGCGCGGGGCGAAGGTGTCAAACGCACCTATGATAGATATACCCCAAATTTTCGCGCTTTCCTCTTTTTTTGAAAAAATTTTGCGGAAATTTTTGAAAAGCTCCCCATTTACACCCGGGCCTCCCTGCCGTACAATAAGGGGGAATCCCGGACAAAGCGGGGGAAAGCTCCGGAAAAACGGGAGCAAAACGGAGAAAAAGGGGGAAAAACCGTGGCACAAGGGCTCTGGGCCGTCTTTTGGCCCCCGGACAGCGCCTGGGAGAAACTGGCTCCCATCCTGGAAGAACTTTCCGAGGAAGACCGGGCGAGATTTCGCGCCATCCCCCAGGATCCCCGGGGCGATGAGCGCCGCCGCCAGCTCCTCTTCTCCCGCGCCCTCCTCCCCTTCGCCCTCCAAGAGACCCTCCTGCAACATCCAAAAAATTCCACGGAAACACCCGCTATCACCTCACTCTCCACAGCTCCAACACCTCCCGTACCCCCCACAGAACACCCGTTTTCCGCACCACCGGAAATCCCCGCTGAACTCGCAGAAACCCTGACTTTTACAGGCTTTACAGCCCCCGCTCACCCAGCGGACGCCCCAATTCCTGCGTCCCCGGCAGCCCTGTCCGAACCCGCAGAAAGCCTGAGTTTTGCAGACGTTCCGGCCCCTGTTGGGGGGGAAAAAAGCCTGCGGGCAAGCCGGTTTCTGGCGCTGGCGAAGACGCCTGCCGGGCAGCCCTATCTCCCCGGCTGTCCGGAGCTTTTCCTGAGCCTCAGCCACACAGCGGGCGCCGCCATCCTGGCGGTCTCCGATGCCCCGGTCGGGGTAGATATCGAATTTTTCCGCCCGGTTCCCCGGAATTTATCACGAAATTTCGACGGAAACGGGAAGGATTTCTGGAATTCCTGGACGAAGGCGGAAGCCGCCGCCAAGCGGCGGAACCGGGGCCTGGACGCCGTCCTCCCCCTGGCAAGGAAGGGCTTCCCGCCCCCCCTGGACGCCCGGGAGATCCCCCTCCCCGGCCCCTACGCCGCCGCCGTCTCCGGCACAGGCCCCTTTCCCCTGCGCATCGTCCCCCCCGAGGCTATGTTTTCCGCTTTTTCCCTGAAAAATGACCGGAAATAAGCAGATTTTTCCCCAAAGCACCCCGGAGCGATCCGGGAGGGAAGCGGACGGTTTTTCCGTCCGCTTCCTTTTTTGTGGTAAAATAGGGGGAAAGCTTTGCGGGGCGTGTAAGGTTCGGGGACGGAAGGGGTGTATAGGGGTGAAACGGCGGAAGGATCTCGCGGGCGGAGCGATGGAAAGGAGGGATAGCGGATGGAGGATGCGGAGATCGTGGCGCTGTACTGGGCGCGGGATCAGCGGGCCATCCCGGAGACGGCGGAGAAGTATGGGAATTACTGCCTGAGCGTGGCCGGGAAGCTCCTGGAGCGCCGGGAGGACGCGGAGGAGTGCGTCAACGACGCCTGGCTCCGGGCGTGGAACGCCATGCCGCCCCACCGGCCCCAGGCCCTGGCGGCGTTTCTGGGGAAGATCACCCGGAACCTCGCCATCAACCGCCGGCGCCGGGAGAGCGCGGAGAAGCGGGGCGGCGGGCAGGCGGAGGCGGTGTTCGAGGAGCTGGCCGGGGTGGTATCCGGCGGGGACAGCGTGGAGCGGGAGAGCGACCGCCGGGAGCTGCTGCGGGCCATCAACGGCTTTCTGGAGACCCTGCCGCCGGAGAAGCGCGTCCTGTTCGTCCGGCGGTACTGGTACTTTGACAGCGTGGCGGAGATCGCGGCGCGGCTGGGGCGGACGGAAAACCAGGTCTCCGTGGCCCTGAGCCGCCTGCGGCGGAAGCTGCGGGAGCATCTTTTGGAAGGGGGCTTTGAACTATGAAGGCAGAGGAGTTTGCCCAGGTTTTGGGCGGCATCCGGGAGGAGTACCTGGCGGAGGCGGAGGGCTTCCGGCGGGGGAGAAAGCCCGGCTGGGGCCGGTGGGCCGCCCTGGCGGCCTGCCTGGGGCTGCTGGCCGCGGGGGCGTGGCTGGCTCCCGGCGGGATCGCCGCGGGGCCGGGCGGGACATCCGGGGCGGAGGTCTCGGTTTCCGGGAACGGCAGCGCGGCGCCCGGGAACCGGCTGGTGGTGAACGAGGCGGAGAGCATCCTGGGGCTGGATATGGATGTGCGGATCCGCTCCTACGGCGGCCTCTCTGAGGCAGAGCGGGCGGCGGTGATGGAGGAGTTCGCGGAGGCCACGGGGCTGGACTATGAGACGCTCCTGGGGCGGATCCCGGCGGCCTTTGCGGGCGAGGACTTCCTCTCCGTGGATGCCCCGGCGGGGGCGGGGACATACGCGCCCCACGACTATGTGTTCACCTTCCGGACGGAGGACGGGGGGACGGCGCGGGTCGCCGTCTGCGCCGGGGGGGAGCCGCTGCGGGACTGCCTTCTTTTGTGCGAGGATCCGGAGATCTCTCAGGTCGGCGGGGAGGATGTGGTGATCTGCGGAGACGGCGGCAGGTACATGGCCCAATTCACCCATGAGGGGGTGGGCTATGACGTGGAGACGAAGGCGGTCTCCCTGGCGGAGCTGGAGGAGCTGCTGGAGGGGCTGATGGGATAGAGAGTTGGGCGGGCGGCGGAAGCCGCCCGCTTGGTTTTTTGGGGGGGAAAATGGGGGAATGGAGAATTGAGAATTGAGAATGGAGGATGGGCCTGCGGGGGACGGGA
>CAKTSC010000145.1 GCA_934597465.1 uncultured Dysosmobacter sp. | reverse complement strand
CGGTGAGGGTGCCCTCCTCGGTCTTCACCTCGTCGCCGATCTCGTGGATGAAGTCGTAGACCCGCTGGTCAAGGTTCAGCTCCCGGCCCTCCTGGGAGAAGTGGCCGATGCGGACGGTGGTGCCGATGTCCACGCTGCCCTCGTCGGGCCGCAGCTCCCCGGCGATGAGCCGCAGGAGAGTGGACTTCCCCACGCCGTTGTGGCCCACGATGCCGATGCGGTCATCCCGGAGGACGCCGTAGGAGAAGTGGCGCAGCACCCAGCGGCCGTCGTAGGCCTTGCCCACATCCTGAAGCTCGATGATCTTTCTCCCCAGGCGGCTGGAGGCCGCGGCCAGGCTCACGCTCTCGTCGCTCTCCGGGGCCTCCTGATCCCGCAGGGCCTCGTAGCGCTCGATGCGATCCTTGCTCTTGGTCGTCCGAGCCTTGCAGCCCCGCAGGATCCACTCCCGCTCCGTCCGCAGGATGGACTGGCGCTTGCGCTCGCTGGCTTCGGCCATCTCGGCCCGCTCAGCCTTCAGCTCCAGGTATTTGGAGTAGTTGGCCTCGTAGTGGTAGAGCTTGCCCCGGGAGAGCTCCGTGATGTGGTTCACCACCCGCTCCAGGAAGTAGCGGTCATGGGTCACCATGATGAGCCCGCCCCGGAAGCGGCGGAGCCAGTCCTCCAACCAGGTGACCATGGCGGTGTCCAGGTGGTTGGTGGGCTCGTCCAGGATCAGCACGTCCGCCGGGTGGATGAGGGCCGCCGCCAGGGCCAGGCGCTTGCGCTGGCCGCCGGAGAGGGTGCCCACCCTGCGCTCAAAATCCGTGAGGCCCAGCTTCGTCAGCATGGCCTTGGCCTCATACTCGTTGAGCTCCCGGAACTCCGGCGGGAAGCTGAGGAAGACCTGCTCCAGGATGGTGGCATCCTCCCGCATCACGGGATTCTGGGAAAGCAGGCTCACCTGCACGTTGGGATCCCGGGTGACGGTGCCCTCGTCCGGCTCCAGCTGGTCGGACAGCACCCGGAGGAAGGTGGATTTCCCGGTGCCGTTGATGCCGATGACGCCCACCTTGTCCCCGGGCTCCAGGTAGAAGTTCACGTCCGTCAAAAGGGAGCGGGCACCAAAGTTGATGGAGACATGCTCCGCGGAAAGCAGCATAGCGGTTTCCTCCCAAAGCCGCCGGAGCGGCGAAATTTCGGAGTAATAGTATAGCACAGTTTTCTCTGCCGCGCCAGCCCCTTTCCGCCCCTTGCGCGGCGGGAGCGGACGTGATATGCTGGAGGAAAGCATCCGAGGGAGAGAGGAGGCCGCCGCCATGCCCACGCTGCGCTACACCGTTCCGCCGGAGAAGGACGGCTGCCCTGTGCGGCACATCCTGAAGGCCGAGCTCCACTTCTCCGCCCGGGCCATCTCCCGCCTGACCCGGACGGAGGGCGGCATCCTGCGGAACGGCCTGCCTGCCCGGACGGTGGATGCCGTCCACGCCGGGGACAAGCTCGCCGTCCTCTCCTCCGACCTGCGCCCCGCCCGGGAGCAGCCCCTGCCCTGCGACGTGCCCCTGCCCATCGTCTGGGAGGATGAGCATCTGCTCATCGTCAGCAAGCCCGCCGGGATGGTGGCCATGGTCTCCAGCTTCTACCCAGAGACCCCCACCGTGGCCGGGGCCCTGGCCTGGCAGCGGGGGGAGGGCGGCATCTTTCACGTGGTGAACCGGCTGGACAAGGGCACCACCGGTCTCATGGCGGTGGCGAAGAGCGGCTATGTCCACAATCTCCTGCGGCGGAGCCTTCACACGGACGGCTTCCAGCGGGAGTACCGGGGCATCTGCCTGGGCTGCCCGGAGCCGAGAAGCGGGGTCATCGACCTTCCCATTGGCCGGGATGAGACTTCCACGGTGAAGCGCAGGATCCGCCCGGACGGAGCCCCCTCCCGCTCCCGCTACGAGGTGCTGGAGGAGGGGAACGGCATGGCCCTGCTGCGGCTCCTGCCGGAGACAGGCCGCACCCACCAGCTGCGGCTGCACCTTTCCGCCATCGGCCATCCCCTGGCTGGGGACTGGCTCTACGGCACGGAGGATCCGGATCTGATCCCCCGCCCGGCGCTGCACTCCTACGCCCTGCGCCTGCGGCATCCGGTGACGGGGGAGCTGTTGGCACTCACCGCCCCCCTGCCGGAGGACATGGAGCGGCTTTTGCTGCCCAAATGACGCATCTCCGTGCGTCTTTGCCCCAGGGCTGGGCTGGCCCTGCCCTGGGGATCCTGCTATCCTGACAGCACCACGTGAAAGGAGGGCACGCCATGAAGCTGCCGGAAAAGCTCCTGACCCTGCGCAAGCGCAGCGGTCTTTCTCAGGAAGCCCTGGCGGAAAAGCTGGGAGTCTCCCGCCAGACCGTCTCCCGCTGGGAGCTGGGAACTGCCCAGCCGGAGATCGGAAGTCTGCTGCCCCTGTGCCGCCTCTTCGGCGTTTCGGCGGAAGAGCTGCTGGATGACGGCCGGGAGCTGCCGGAAGCCTCCCCTTCCGTCCCGGCAAAGACGCCCCGCCGGGAGCGGCGGCGCGTTCTGGGCTGGCTGACGCTGGGTCTGGGGCTGCTGGGGAACGGGATCCTCTTCCTGCTCTCCCGGCTGGAGAAGGTACCCTACCCCCTTATCACCCGGGAGGGCAGCCGAACCTGGTACACCTGGGGCGCGCAGGAGACTTACAGCTACCGCTGGTTCCTCTATGACCGGCAGCTCACCGCCTGCGCGGTGCTGCTGTGGCTGCTGGCCCTGGCCGGGCTCCTGCTGCTCCTGCTGCCGCCGGAGCGGCTGCGGGCCTGGCGGGCGGCGCTGGCGGCCAGACGGAAGGTAAAATGATCGGCACGGCGGAGGGAAATTCCCTCCGCCGCTGCGCATCTCACGGGAGGATGCCCGGCCAGCCGCCCTCGGCTACCGCCGTGCGGATCCGGGGCAGGAGGGTAGCGGCGTAATCCCCAAGGTAGCGCCGATCCCGGCCCTCCGGCAGGGCCAGCACCTCCCCCAGGCCCTCCGCCCAGCGGCGGAGGGCCGCCGCCGTCTCCCCCTCCGTCAGGAGGGCCATCCGGGCGGCGAAGGCCCGGCGCTCCTCCGGCCCCAAGGCCAGGGATCGGACATTCCCTCCCAGGGCGAAGAGGCAGAGGGCGTCCGCCGCCAGGGGCTCATAGAGGTTCAGGGGCATGTCGCGGTACTCCGGATGGAAGCGCTCCCAGACGGCGGCCCGGGCCGCCGGGGGAAAGGCGTCCCGGAAGCGGAGCTCCGTTTCCAGGCGGCCCAGCCACTCCGTCAGGTAGTCCACCCCCTGCAGGCTCTCCGGCGTGGGTAGGGCCAGGGGGTAGTCGATGTCGCAGGGGATCTCATGGGCGGCGAAACGCCAGTCGTAGCGCCACCAGAACTCCCCTATGCCAAGGAGTGTCTCCCCCAGGCAGATGCTGTCCGCCGCCGCGCCGCTCCCCGCCAGGCGCTGCCAGAGCCGGAGGGCGTAGGCCATCTTCCGGCGGAGACGTGTCCGTCCCCGGCGGAGCTCCTCCTCCAAGTCCGCCTCCGCCAGCTGCCGCCCCCGCTCCCCGGGGGCATCGCCGTCCAGGCGGAGGGTATAGAGGAGGGAGGCCAGCAGGCTCTGGGCGGTCTCCCAGGGGATGGAGGAGCTCTCACCGGAGGTATAGAGCCGGGTCTCCCGGCGCAGCAGCGCCAGCAGCCGCCCGGAGAGCTCCGCGTCCCAGGAAAGCTTCAGCTCATCCATGCCGCGCCTCCCTTGCCGCCCGGCGGAGTTCCTCCGGCTCCGCCATGGCCAGGGCCGTCAGGCTCCCACCCCGTTCCTGGAAAACCCGGGCCATAGCAGCCAGGAGCTCGGCGTCCGGCAGTGCTTCCCGGGTCTCATTCTTAAACTGGTAGAAAAGGCTCTGGAGCTCCGCCAGGCTCTCCTCCCAATGGCCCTGGTTCAGGTAGGGGGAATCGCAGAAGGCCAGCATCAGTGCGGGCAGGGTGCCCTCCCCCAACTCCAGGCGGCGGGTCTCCCGCAGGGCGCGGCGGCGCTCCGCCCCCAGCCGCTCGTAGGCCTCCGGCGGCAGGGTCAGGCCGAAGCGCTCCGCCGCCGTCTCCGCCTGGCGGAGGGCCTTCCCCTCCCAGGGGGCCGGGGCCGTCTCCAGCAGGGCCAGCATACCGGGAACCGTTCTCTCACTCATCAAAATCACCTCCCTTATTTCTTACTCCCTCCGGCGCCGACGAACAAGACTTGAATTTTCTCCCGATCTGTGGTAATATAACAGCAGAAAGAAACAAAAAAATGTCCCGCGAGGCCCATAGGCTTCGCGGGACTTGCTTTTTTGGGGGCTCAGAGGGCGGAGCCCTGGACGAGGCCGTCCGCCTCGAAGCGGCGGCGCATGGCGTTGAGGACGGCCTTCTTGTCGGCACTCCAGAGGGGGGCCAGGAGGCGGCGCTTGTCGCCGTCCCCGGTGAGGCGGTGGATGACCACAGACGGCGGCAGCACCCGGAGGCAGTCCTCCAGAATGCCGAAATACTCCTCCCGCTCCAGCGGCCGCACCCGGCCCGCGGCGTACTCCGCCGCGAGGTCCGTGCCATCCAGGA
>CAKTSC010000144.1 GCA_934597465.1 uncultured Dysosmobacter sp. | reverse complement strand
GGCCAGGGTGAAGGCCGTGTTCCCCACGGGCGCTGCCTGCAGGAAGGCGGCAAAGCAGCCCCAGTCCGTTAGGGGGATCAGCACCAGAGAGACCGCCACGGTGCTGTAAAAGATGATGGTGAAGGTGTCATAGCCCCGTCGGGAGGCCTCCTTGGCGAAGATGGCGTAGAGGGCGTAGAAAAGCCCGGAGAGCGTCCCCATGCCGATGCCGCCCCAAGACCACTGGAGCCCTCCGGCCTCCAGCACACCGCTGACCAGAAGGCAGCCCGCCAGGGCCAGGGCCATGCAGCCCAGCTTCCGCCCCGTGATTTTTTCCCGGAAGAGCACGGCGGAGAGCAGCATCACGAAAACCGGCGAGAGCCCCAGCAGCACCGCCGCCAGGGACATGCTCACGGTCTGGATGGCCGCGTTGTAGCAGTAGTTGAGCCCCAGCATGCCCACAAGGCCCGTGCCCAGGAAGAGCCAGGCGTCCCGCAGCCGGATGCGCAGCAGCGCCGGCTTCCACACCAGCAGCACCGCCAGCAGCACCACCGCGCCCACGCACATCTTACTGGCCAGGATGGTATAGCTGTCCATGCCGAAGGCATAGAGCTTCCGGACGAAGACGCCCACGGAGCCCCACATGGCCCCCGCCAGGATGGGCAGCACCGCCAGCCACTTTTTTCCCGCTTTCATATCGCTTTCCTCCCCGAGCCCCGGAATTTTTCACAGGCAAGTGTCAGTGTAGCACTCCCCGGCCCCGGAAGTCAATCGTTTTCGTGGGATTTCCCCGGGATACGGCAAGGGGGCTGTCCGCCTGCGGCGGACAGCCCCCTTTTTCTCTTCTCACTGGCAGCGGGCCGTCAGGAGGGAGATGAGCTCCTCCTTCCCCGTGCCCTTCTCGGCGGAGAAGGGCAGCAGCACGTCCCCCTCCCCCAGCTCCAGGGTCTCCCGGATCAGCTGCAGGGCGGGCTCCACCTGGCTCTTTTTCAGCTTGTCCAGCTTGTTGGCCACCACGATCTCCGGGCAGCCGGACTGGCGGAACCACTGGTGCATGGTGAGGTCGTTGGCGGTGGGCTGGTGGCGGATGTCCACGATGAGCACCCCCGCCGTCAGCACCTCGCTCTCGGACTGGAAGTAGCTCTCCATGAGCCGGGCCCAGCGGGCCTTCTCCGCCTGGCTGACCTTGGCGTAGCCGTAGCCGGGAAGATCCACCAGGTAGGCCTTGCCATCGATGCGGAAGTAGTTGATGTGGGTGGTCTTGCCGGGGGACGAGCCCACGTAGGCAAGGTTCCTTCTCCCCACCAGGCGGTTGATGACGGAGGATTTCCCCACGTTGGAGCGCCCGGCGAAGGCGAACTGGGGCAGCCCGTCCCGCAGGAAGTCCCGGGGCTCCCCGGCGGAGCGGACGAACTCCGGCTTGTTGAAATTCAGGGCCATGATGTCCTCCTTACTGCCGCAGGGCGGGGCGGCTGGGCTCCGCCACCGGGGCAAAGGCCGCCTCGGCGGGCTCCTCCGCCGTCTCCTCCCGGGGGCAGAGGGCGGCGGTGAGCACCTCGTCCACTGTGCTCACGGGGATGAAATGCAGGGCCTTCCGCACGGTCTGGTCGATGTCCTCCAGATCCCGGACGTTGTCCTGGGGGATCAGCACCGTCTCCACGCCGTAGCGCAGGGCCGCCATGGTCTTCTCCTTCAGGCCGCCGATGGGCAGCACCCGGCCCCGGAGCGTCACCTCGCCGGTCATGGCGAGACGGGCCCGGATGCGCCGCCCGGTGAGAGCGGAGCAGAGGGCCGTGGTAATGGCGATGCCCGCGGAGGGGCCATCCTTGGGCACGGCCCCCTCCGGAAAGTGGATGTGGATATCCTTGGTCTTATAGAAGTCCGGCGCGATGCCCAGCTCCCCGCAGCGCGTCCGCAGGCAGCTGAGGGCTGCCTGGGCGGATTCCTTCATCACGTCGCCCAGGTTTCCGGTGAGCTCCAGCTTGCCGGAGCCCTCCATCACGTTGACCTCCACTGCCAGGATCTCGCCGCCCGCCTGCGTCCAGGCCAGGCCGTTCACCACGCCGATCTCCTCCCGCTCCGTGTGGAGGGAGGGGGGATAGGGCATGGGCCCCAGCAGCTCGGGCAGGTCTTTCTCCGTGAAGGAGACCCGCTTCCCATTGCCCGTCACCAGGCGCATATCCGCCTTCCGGCAGAGGGCCCCCAGCTGGCGCTCCAGCTGGCGGACGCCGCTCTCCCGGGTATAGTCCCGGATCACGGCCCGGACGGCGTCCTCGCTGATGCGGAACTGGCGGCGCGTCAGGCCGCTCTCCGCCATCTGCTTGGGCAGCAGGTGCCGCAGGGCGATCTGCAGCTTCTCCTCGTCGGTATAGCTGGAGAGACGGATGAGCTCCATCCGGTCAAGCAGTGGGGCGGGGATGGTCTCCGTGGAGTTGGCGGTGGTGATGAAGAGCACCCGGGAGAGATCCACCGGGATCTCCAGGTAGTGATCCCGGAAGGCGGCGTTCTGCTCGCCGTCCAGCACCTCCAGCAGGGCGGAGGCCGGGTCGCCCCGGTAATCGCTGCCCAGCTTGTCGATCTCATCCAGCAGCAGCAGCGGGTTCATGGAGCCGCTGCGGGAGATGGCCTCGATGATGCGGCCGGGCATGGAGCCTATGTAGGTCTTCCGGTGGCCCCGGATGTCCGCCTCGTCCCGGACGCCGCCCAGGGAAAGCCGCGCCAGCTTCCGGTTGGTGGCCTTGGCCACGCTCATGGCGATGGAGGTCTTGCCCACACCGGGAGGCCCCACCAGGCACAGGATCTGGGCCTTGCCGCCGGGGTTCATCTGCCGGACGGCGAGAGACTCCAGGATCCGCTCCTTCACCTTCTCCAGGCCGAAGTGGTCGCGCTCCAGGATCTTCTGGGCCGCCTCCACGTTGAGGCGCTCCTTGGTCTCCACGCCCCATGGCATCTCCAGGCACACGTCCAGATAGTTCCGGGAAACCGCCGCCTCGGCGCTGCCGAAGGGCTGCCGGGCGATGCGGTCGACCTCCCGGAGAAGGTGCTTGCGGCTCTCCTCCGGCAGGGGCAGGGCCTCGATCTTCCGGCGGTAGTCCTCCAGCTCGTCCTCCTCGCCCAGCTCGCCCTGCATCACCCGGATCTGGGTGCGGAGGATCTGCTCCCGCTGGCCCCGCTCCAGCTCCTCCCGGACTTTGCCCTCCATCTCCTTCTGGAGGCTCAGGACTTCGTTCTCCTTCTCCAGCAGCTCCGTGACCTGCCGGAGCCGGAGATAGGGGCTCAGCTCCTCCAGCACGGCCTGCTTCTCATGGTAGCGGAAGTCGCAGTTGTGGGCGATGAAATCCGCCAGCGCCCCGGGATCCCGGCTCTCCAGCACCATGGCCTTGGCCGCGTCGGAGACGCCGCCCACCAGCTCGGCATAGCGGCCGAAGAGGATTGCGGTGCGCCGGAGCAGGGCCTCGGTGCGGGGCCCGGAGCGCAGGTTCGCCTCCTCCGGGATCTCCTCCACGTTGGCCTGGAGGTAGGGCTCCGTCTGCCAGAGACGGCAGAGCTTCGCCCGGCAGACGCCCTCCACCAGAATGCGGACGCTGCTGCCCCCCAGCTTCAGGATCTGCCGGATGATGGACACGGTGCCCACCTCGTAGAGATCCTGCTCCTCCGGGGACTCGGTGCCGATCTCCCGCTGGGTCACAAGGAAGATCCGCTGATCCCCCTCCATGGCCTTCTCCAGGGCCCGGAGGGACACCTCCCGCTCCACGTCGAGACTGAGGCTCATATGGGGAAAAACCGTCAGGCCCCGCAGGGCCAGGACGGGAAGATTCCAATTCATGGCTTCCATAGGCTGCTTTCCTTTCTCAGGGATCCGCGGCGCCCGCCGGGCCCCGCGCTCCCCTTTTCCGGGGAACTTCGGATAGGCCGGGAGGGGCGCCCAAGGGCGTCCCTCCCGGAGATGCGCTGACTTTCAGACGGCGGCCTCAGGCACCCTTCCCGCTGCCGGGAGCGGCGTCCTTGCCGGAATTCAGCTTCACCGCGTAGTTGACCTTATTGGGGTCGTGGGTCAGCAGGGGCTCGCCCTTGCCCTCCACGCAGTCCGCCGTGATCACGGCCTTGGTGACCGTGGGGTCGGAGGGGATCTCATACATGATGCCCGTCAGCAGCCCCTCCATCACGGCCCGGAGGCCCCGGGCCCCGATGTTCCGGGCGATGGCCTTGTCTGCCACGGCGTCCAGAGCCTCGGGGGTGAATTCCAGATCCACCTCGTCATACTCCAGCAGCTTTTTATACTGCTTCACCAGGGCGTTCTTGGGCTCGGTGAGGATCTTCACGAGATCCTCACGGGTGAGGCTGTTGAGGGAGGCGATCACCGGCAGGCGGCCCACCAGCTCCGGGATGATGCCGAACTTCAGCAGGTCGTGGGGCTGCACCTGGCGGAAGAGGGCGCCCACGTCCTCGTCCCGCTTGCTGGCCACGGGGGCGTCAAAGCCGATGCTCTTGCTCTCCACCCGGCGGCGGATGATCTTATCCAGGCCGTCGAAGGCACCGCCGCAGATGAAGAGGATGTTCTTGGTGTTCACCTGGATGAACTCCTGGTGGGGATGCTTGCGCCCGCCCTGGGG
>CAKTSC010000143.1 GCA_934597465.1 uncultured Dysosmobacter sp. | reverse complement strand
CTCGTGAACCGGGCCACCAACGGCACCTATCCCCCCGGCTCCACCTTGAAGCCCATCACCGCCTTCGCGGCGCTGGACAGCGGGGCCACCACCGTGGGCGAAGTCCTCAACGACACCGGCCACTGGACGTACCCCAGCACCTGGGGCGGCGGCCTCAACTGCTGGAAGCGCAGCGGCCACGGCCGGGTCAACGTCACCACCGCCATCACCGGCTCCTGCAACTACTACTTCGCGGAGATGGGCTACCGCATGGGCATGACCACCCTCCAGGACTACTACTCCGCCTTTGGCCTGGGCAGCAAGACGGGCATCGAGATCGGCGACGCCGCCGGTTCCCTGCCCTCCCAGCCCGAGGGGCAGGATCTGGCCCCCTGGGCGGCCTTCGGCCAGGCCAACCAGCTCTACTCCCCCGTCCAGCTGGCCAACGCCATCGCCACCCTGGTCTCCGGCGGCCAGCACTGCCAGGCCCACCTTTTAAAGGAAGTCCGCTCCGCCGACGGCGGCGAAGTCCTGGCCCTGGGCAGCAGCACCCCCCTCAATACCATCGACATCGACCCCAGCTACCTGGACGCCATCAAGCGCGGCATGCTGGGCTACACCACCGGCTCCCTCTCCGGCTACTTCAAGGACTGCGTGGTCACGGCGGGCGCCAAGACCGGCACCGCCCAGATGGGCAGCGACGCGGCCAACACCGGCGTCTTCGTCTGCTTCGGCCCCTATGAGGATCCGGAGATCGCCATCGCCATCGTGGTGGAGAAAACGGAAGCCGGCGCCAACATCACCCCCGCCGCGGTAGAGATCCTCAACGCCTGGTTCAGCGCCCCCCAGATCGACACCCCCATTCAGGGGGAAAACACCCTCCTCCCCTGACGGGCAGCCGATGCCCGGTTGACCAACCGGGGGGGCAGGGGATCCCCTGTGGGGATTCCACCCCCATTTTCTTTTTGCGGCGGCAAAAAGAAAACGGCGGTGGAGCCGTCAAAAGAAAAAACGCTTTTTCGCCGGGCAGGTACGGATGCTTCGCATCCTCCCACCCGGCGGGACGCGGGTTGTAACTGTTCTGCTCAGTTGGGGGGAGCCCCTACGTAACCACGGGCGGGGTGCCCATCAAATCTCCGCACCCCCTGCGCCGTGCTGCACGCTTCCCTCATCGGGCAAAACCTGAATTGACCAGCTACTATCTCCGCGCTCCCCGCTTCGCTCAGCGCTCCCTTGTCCCTCGCGGCCCTTCACTGAAAGCCGCCCTTCTCCCGTTATCCCCTGTCATTGCGAGGAGGCCCACAGGGCCGACGCGGCAATCCGCCTCCCCCGTCCCCTTCCGTAGGGGCGGCGTCCCCGACGCCCCGCCGCCAGGCTGCCGCAAAAACCAACTCCGTTGGTTCCCGCAAACCTCTAACATTGCGTAAGGGTGGCCCTATGTGGCCGCCCGAACACGCCTGTGCAAACCAAACCGCCAACAAAAGAACGGATTGCCACGTCGCTGTACTCCTCGCAATGACAGAGTTCAAAGGGGTAGAAGTAGTGTCCTTCTTCGCCCACTCCGCCAGCGCCAGCGAAGCGCCCGCACGGAAACCCGTCCCACGCAGAACCCCCTGCCCCGGGGCGGGATTCCAAAGGGAGGGGGCCGCAGCCCCTTCCCTTTGGTCGTTTCAAGGAGGGTCTGGGAGGGAAATCGAAATCCCTCCCAGAATCTTTCTTGGGGAGCGCGAGGGGATATTCTTTTGATTCGAAAATAATACCCCCCCCCAAGCCTCCGAGCTTCCTCGGAACCACCCCCCGCCCATCGGGCGGGACACCCCAGCCCCCATCGGGGGCCAGATGCCGCGGGTCATCACCCGCTCCCCCACCCCCGCCGGAATGACGGGATATCCCAGCCCCGATCCGGGGCCAAAAGCCGCCGGGCATCCCCGGCCCCCCGGCTGCCAGCCGCCCCTCATTCTCCATTCTCCATTCTCCATTCTCCATTCTCCATTCTCCATTCTCCATTCCCCCCAAAACCCCGTTGCGGTTTACCGTAACACCTCCAGGAGGCCCCTATGTCCGAACCCTTCGTCTTTGACCCCCGCTGCACCCTCTGCAAATTCCCCTACGGCGCGACGCCCTGCGCCGCCCCCATCACCCTCCACGTCCGCCCGGAAGCCCGGGAGGGCTTCGTCCGCTGCACCCTGCTGCTGCACCGGGAGTTCTCCGGCATCCGGGAGGAGCGGGAGCTCCTGGCGGAGGGCCGGGACGGGGAGCGCCAGCGCTTCTCCCTGACCTTCCCGGCCCCGGAGGAGCCGGAGCTCTGCTGGTACGCCTTCCGCTTCACCCGCCCGGACGGCAGCACCCGCTGCCTGGACAAGTCCGGCTGGTGTGACGCCCCCCAGACCCCCTGGCAGCTGACGGTCTACGACGCCGCCTCTCCCACGCCCCGCTGGTTCGGCGAGGGCCTCACCTACCAGATATTCCCTGACCGCTTCCGCCGCTCCCGCCTGCCGGACAGGGCGGAACTGCCCGCCGGACGCCGTCTTCACGAGAACTGGGACGACACCCCGGACTACCTCCCGGACGCGGACGGCGAGTACTGCCGGGACTTCTTCGGCGGCGACCTGGCCGGGATCCGGGAAAAGCTCCCCTACCTCCGGGAGCTGGGCGTGGAGACCCTCTACCTCTGCCCCATCTTCGAGGCCAGCACCAACCACCGCTACAACACCGGCGATTACCGCCGCATCGACCCACTGCTGGGGACGGAGGAGGACTTCCGCTCCCTCTGCGCCGGGGCCCACGCCCTCGGCATCCGGGTGATTCTGGACGGCGTCTTCAACCACAACGGGAAGGACAGCCGCTACTTCAACGCCGACGGCCGCTACGACACCGTCGGCGCGGCCCAGAGCCAGGATTCCCCCTACTACCCCTGGTTCTCCTTCCACCCCTGGCCCACGGATTACGACGCCTGGTGGGGCATCCGGGATCTGCCCGCCGTCAACGAGAGCGAGCCCAGCTACCGGGACTTCATCTATGAGGGCCAGGACTCCGTCATCCGCCGCTGGCTCCGCTCCGGGGCCGACGGCTGGCGGCTGGACGTGGCGGACGAGCTGCCGGACGGCTTCATCGCGGGCATCCGCCAAGCCATGGACGAGACCAAACCGGACTGCCTCCTGCTTGGCGAGGTCTGGGAGGACGGCAGCAACAAGATCGCCTACTCCCAGCGCCGGAAGTACCTCCTGGGCCGGGAGACCCACTGCCTCATGAACTACCCCTTCCGGACGGCGGCCCTCCTCTACCTCCGGGGCGGCGACGCCGCGGACTTCTGCGAGAGCATGGAGACCCTCCGGGAGAACTACCCCGCCCCGGCCTTCCTCTCCGCCATGAACTTTCTCGGCACCCACGACACCCCCCGGATCCTGAGCCTCCTGGGCGAGACCCAGACCCCGGTGGAGAAGGCCCAACGGGCCGCCTTCCGCCTGAGCCCGGAGGAGGAAGCCCTGGGCAAGGAACGCTGGAAGCTGGCCGCCGCCCTGCTCTACGCCTTCCCCGGCTCCCCCATGCTCTTCTACGGCGACGAGGCCGGGCTCCAGGGCCTGGAGGATCCCTTCTGCCGGGCCGGGTACCCCTGGGGCCGGGAGGACGACGCCCTCCTCCGCTGGTTCCGCCTGCTGGGCCGTCTCCGCCGCCGCCCATCCCTCCGAAAGGGCGACCTCACCTGGCTCTACGCCCGGGGGCCCCTGCTGGCCTTCCGCCGCCGGGCGGAGGGCGAGACCACCACGGCAGCCTTCAACGCCGGGGACGCCCCCCTGCCCCTGACCCTCCCCTGGGAGGGCCGGGAGGCCCTGGATCTCCTGACCGGCCAGCGCTTCGCCGCCTGGGAAAACCGCCTGGAGCTCCGCCTCCCCGCCCGGGGAGCCGTCCTCCTGACGGAAGCCGATCGCTGACGGCGGAAAGGCCAAGCCCTTGCATCCATGGGAAGACACCGCGAGAGCGGGATGTTTCACGTGAAACATCCCGCTCTTTTCCGTCCCGGCCCTCCCCCGCCCCGGCGGGACGCGGCAAGTTTTTTCTTCATATCCCTTGCGCTGGCGAACGGGGATTGCTATAATGGAATACCAATGAGTTTCGTTGAAGAGAAAAAGAACGCGCCGGACGGCGTCCGGCTTTCGGAAAGTAGGTGTCCCCTTGGGCAAAACGGTAGCGATCGTGAATCAGAAGGGCGGCGTAGGCAAGACCACCACCTGCGTCAACCTCTGCGCGGGTCTTGCGGAGGCAGGCAAGCGGGTGCTGCTCTGCGACTTCGACCCCCAGGCCAACTCCACCTCCGGCATGGGGGTGGACAAGAGCGTCTCCCTGGGGATCTACGATGTCCTGGTGGGCAACGCCGAGAGCCGGGATGTCCTGGTGAAGACCCGCTGGGGCGATGTCCTCCCCAGCAACAAAGCCCTGGCGGGCGCGGGCGTGGAGCTCCTCAGCATGGAGAAGTGGCAGTTCCTCCTGAAGGACGCCCTCTCCCAGGTGGCAGACGACTACGACTTCCTCTTCATCGACTGCCCCCCCTCCCTGGAGCTCATGACCATCAACGCCCTCTGCGCGGCGGACAGCATCCTGGTGCCGGTGCAGGGCGAGTACTTCGCCCTGGAGGGCCTCAGCGACCTGATGAAC
>CAKTSC010000142.1 GCA_934597465.1 uncultured Dysosmobacter sp. | reverse complement strand
GTCTACGACAACGGCTACATCCTGGTGGACATCAACGATGTCTGGAGCGAGACCACCGGCGAGGACGGCCAGCCCAAGATGGTCCGCAACACCCTCTACATCCCGGAGGGCAAGAAGCCCCTGATCCTCTCCTACGACGATGTCAACTACTATGACTATATGCTCAAGGACGGCTTCACCTATAAGCTCATCCTTGGCGACGACGGCCTCCTCTGGAGCTGGGGCAAGGATCCCCAGGGCAACGAGGTGGTCTCCCAGGATCTGGACGCCCTGACCATCCTCGATAAGTTCGTCCGGGAGCACCCGGACTTCTCCCCCTTCGGCGCCAAGGGCAGCCTGAGCCTCACCGGCTACCAGGGCATCCTGGGCTACCGCACCAATACCGACACCAAGGACTGGGACGACGCCAAGGAGGCCAACCGCCAGCGGGAGCGGGAGGCCGTGAAGCCCATCATCGCCGAGCTCAAGCGCACCGGCTGGACGTTCGGCAGCCACACCTGGGGCCACATCAACCTCTCCAACCACTCCGTGGAGAGCGTGAAGGAGGACACCCAGCGCTGGCTGGATGAGGTGGGCAGTCTCGTGGGCCCCACCACCATCCTCTACTATCCCCACGGCGCCCGGCCTGACGGCGGCGACTGGCAGCAGACCGGCCCCGTTTTCCAGTACCTCCAGAGCCAAGGCTTCCGGGTCTTTGCCTCCGTAGGCGTGGAGAGCTTCAGCTACATCAAGAAGGACATCTGCGCCGTCATCTGCGACCGCCTGCACCCGGACGGCACCACCCTCCGCTCCGCCAGCTGCCTGCAGCGGTATATGAAGTTCTATGACGCCCGGCAGGTCATCGACCTCTCCGTCCGTCCCCAGCGGGAGGTGGGCTGGCAGTAAGCCCGCCCCGCACCCCTTTCCCACCCGACACGGAATGAAAGGAGCTGCCCATGAAAGAGCGCGCCCGTTCTCTTACCGCCTTGGCGCTGATCGCCGCCCTCACCGTCACCCTCTTCGCCCTGCTGCCCCACGGCATCCCGGAGAAAAGCCGGGTGGCCCGCTGGAGCGATGCCGCCGCCACGGACTATCTCTCCGGCCACCTGGCGGAGGATCTGAAGGCCGCCTGGGGCATGCCGGACGGCATGTTCTCCGGCCTTTTCGGCGAGTGGTGGTATGAGGGGAACCGCCAGATCACTGTTTTCTACCAGAACTCCCCCGAGGCCCCGGAGCCCGTCATCCGGGAGGTCTCCGTCCAGCCCCGGGAGACCCCGAAAACCTGAAAGGAGCGTCATCATGGAACTGGAAGCCCTGAAAGCCCTGGCCGTCTCCATGCTGGAGAAAGCCTACTGCCCCTACTCCCACTTCCCGGTGGGCGCGGCGCTGGAGTGCGCCGACGGCTCGGTCTACACCGGCTGCAACGTGGAGAACGCCGTCTATCCCGCCGGCATCTGCGCCGAACGCAACGCCATCTTCCACGCCGTGGCGGAGGGCCACACCCGCGACCTCGTCCGCATCGTCATTGCCGGCCGCAGCGAGGATTTCTGCGTCCCCTGCGGCATCTGCCGCCAGGTGATGCAGGAGTTCGCCCCCGACCTCACCGTCATCTGCCTGAACGGAAAAGGCGAGGCTACGACCTTCGCCCTGAAGGAACTCCTCCCCTACGGCTTCGACAACCGCTGGCTGCCGGAGGAGAAGTGAAAGCAAAGCTAAGCAAAGAGAGGGAGACGCCAAAAGCGCCTCCCTCTCTTTGCCTATCCCCGGAGCAGGGGGCGGCGGCTTGCGGAAGGGGAATCGGGAATTGAGAATGGAGAATTGACAATGGATAATGGATCCTGCGGAAGATGAGGGTGCGGGCGGCCACATAGGGCCGCCCCTACGGGGTCATCAGGAGAGACAGCGGATCCGGAGGAACGGGCGGGGACGGAGCCCCGCCCCTACGGGGTGACCGAAGGTACAATCGACGGGGCGTCGGGGACGCCGCTCCCTACGGAGGAGACGGGAAGACGGGTGCAGCCATCGGAGTGCGTACCGGCAATCCCTCAGTCGCCCTGCGGGCGACAGCTCCCTTTACACAAGGGAGCCTTTGGCCCGGCGGGGGACGGGGGAGGCGGATTGCCGCGTCGGCCTGCGGCCTCCTCGCAATGACAGGGGTTTTCTGTCATTCCGAGGAGCGGAGCGACGTGGGAATCCGTTTCCTTTCCCAGAAAAGCCCCATCCCGCGCAGTTTTTGGGGGGATGCGATTCCCCTGTAACGGGCCGTGAATGACCAGGGAGCGCTGAGCGAAGCGGGGAACGCGGAAAGAGCAGCTGGTCAATTCGGTCTTTGCACGATGAATGAGCCGTGCAGCACGGCGTAGGAGGGTGCGGAGGTTTGAAGAGCACGCCGCCCGTGGTTACGTAGGGGGTTGCCCTGAGTGAGTAGGACAGTTACAACCTGCGTCCCGCTGGGTTGGAGGGCGCGGAGCGCCTGACTGCCCGGCGAAAAAGCGTTTTTTCTTTTGACGGCTCCACCGCCGTTTCCTTTTTGGAGCGCCAAAAAGACTGCGCCCGCAGGCGTGTGCCGGAGGCAACCGACGCGTAGCGGCGGCTCTTGGCCGGAGGCTAAATGGGGGTGGAATCCCCGCAGGGGATGCCCTGCTCCCCCCTGGTTGGTCAACCGGTTATTGACAGGGTACTACTTTTTTCGCAGCTCCCGGATGGTCATCACCAGGATGTAGACGAGATACCCCGCCAGGATCACCCCCATTGGCACGAGGATCACCGCCAGGATAAATTGCCCGAAGACCCAGCAGATCCATTCAAACACAATATCCAGCATGGGCAGCACCTCCTTTCCCCCTCAGTATAGCAGGAACGGAAGGACCCGGGCGCACCATCCGTCCTTCCCCGGCGACCGATGGTCGGAAAAAGAGGGCGTCCATCCGGACGCCCTCTTTTGGGTCGCGTTTTGGGGGATGCTTATCTCCGGCCGCCGGAGAAACCGCCGCCGCGGCTGCCGCCAAAGCTGCCGCCGCCCCGGGAACCGCCGAAGCTCCCACCGCCGCCAAAGCCGCCACGGCTTCCACCGAAGGAGCCGCCCCGGGAACCGCCGAAGCTGCCGCCTCCGCCGAAGCTGCCCCGGCTGCCGCCGGAGGGACGGCCAGAACCGCCGAAGCTACCCCCGCCGAAGGAACCGCCACGGCTTCCGCCGAAGCTCCCGCCGGAGGGGCGTCCGCCGCCCACGGGGGGACGGCCGCCGAAGTTCCCGCCCCCCGGGGGCGGGCCGCCGGGGCCTCTGCCGCCGCCACGGGGCGGGGGAGGCCGCCTGGGCGGGCGGGGCCGGTACCAGCTGTGGCCCCAGAAGACCGGACGGTACCACACAGTGGGGATGCCCATGCCGGGCTGCAGGTAGCGCCGCCGGTAGCGGCTCCAGCGCATGGCATCCAGGATCAGCCAGATCACGAAGAGCACCAGGAGGAGGGTCACAAAGCCCCCTAGGATGCTGCCGGTGGAACGCTCCACATAGCCCGTGGTCTCGGTATGGTAGCCTCCGGGGGTGGAGTAGTTGCTGCTGGTGGCGGGGATGTAATTCTCCCGGATACTGACGTTGTAGTAGTCCGCGAACCAGTCGAAGAAGGCGTCCACGGTCTTCTTGACTCCGGCGTCGTAGTTCCCGGCGGCGAAGTCATCCTCCAGGTACTGGTACTGGAGGGAGCTGAAGGTATTGCCGTAGTCGGTGAGCCCGTCGCCCACCACCACGCCGTAGTCGCCCTGGAGGCCGCTGGTGGAGATGTTGTCCAGCGCCAGCACCATGACGACGCCGTTGTTCCGCTCCGCGTCGCCCACGCCGTACTGGTTGCCAAGGTCGATGGCGTACTGAAGGATGTCCTCCCCGTTGGTGGTGGAAACGGTCTTCACCAGGATCTGGGCCCCGGTCTGGGCAAAGAGGGAGGCGTTCATGGCGTCGATATGCTCCATGGTCTTGTCGCTGAGGACGCCGGCCTCGTCATAGGTATAGGTATAGCTCCCCACCACCTTGGTGGAGGGCTCCACCGAGAGGTCGGGCTTCTTCGCCTGGCCGATGGCCACACTGGCAACAATGGCCAGCACCATCAGGATGGCGGCGACGGCGCGATTCTGAAAAAGTTTCATAGCGCTCCTTTATGTGTGAAAAATCAGTGATGCAGCTCCATGAGCTTCTGCTTCAGCTCGCCCTCGATCTTGCCCAGCTCCACCTCGGCGGCCTTCCGCTTGGCGGCGCCGTCCCGCTGGATGCTGAGGACTTCGTCCAGGGTGGAGATCAGCTGCTCGTTGGTGTGCTTCAGGGTCTCGATGTCCACGATGCTGCGCTCGGCCTCCTTGGCGGTGGCCACGGTGCCGGTCTTCAGCATGTCGGCGTTCTTCTTGAGGAGCTCGTTGGTCATCTCGGTAACGGCGTTCTGGGCAGCCGTGGCCTGGCGGCTGTGCTCCATGCCCAGGGCCAGCACCATCTGGCTCTTCCAAAGGGGGATGGTGTTCACGAGCGAGGACTGGATCTTCTCTACCATCAGCGTGTCGTTATTCTGCAGCAGGCGGGTCTGGGGGCCCATCTGAATGGAGATCATCCGGGTGAGCTCCAGGTCGTGGAGCTTCTTCTCAAAGCGCTCGCACATCTGCACCATGTCGTTGTAGCGCTGGGCGTCCTCCTGGGCGCCGCTGGCC
>CAKTSC010000141.1 GCA_934597465.1 uncultured Dysosmobacter sp. | reverse complement strand
GCACTTCCTTACAGAGGAAAGGGGGAAGTTCTCCCGGCAGGCAGGGCAGTTTACGATATTTTCCTTCCAAAGTGAAATCCATAATGTCCTCCACCCAATGGGGAAAGGCCCGGAGCGTTGGCTCCGGGCCTTTCCCTGTCCCCCTGAGGCAAAACGCGTCCGGGCCCGGAGCATCCGCTCCGGGCCCGGACGGTTGGTGTATCCGTGACGGCGGACGAAGGAAGGAGGGCCTTTCCGGCGCTCCCTGCCGGGGCGGCGCAAGAGGAAGAGCGCCGCCGGAGGGCGGGAGAGAACCGCCCCCTGGCGCGGGGAACACGGCAAGGGGAGAGAAGAATGCCAGCCGCCGCGGGAGGCGCCGCGGCGGCGCGGCAAGACACAGAAAGGGAACCGGAAGGTTTGTGAGACACATTGAAAGACCTGCCGCGTCCCGGGAGCTCTCCGGAAAGGCGGACGCCCGCCGCCAGGCTGCGCAAGCAGCCAGACCCTCGCCTTCCGCCGCCGGGAGAGAACCGGCGGCGGAAGGGAGCGGTGGGCGGATGTCAGCCCTCCAGCCCGTAGCCCTTCTTCAGGGCCTCCAGGTTGATGGGGATGAGCTTGGGCTTGCGGGCGAAGGAGCGCTCCACCTCGGCGGCCACCAGCTCGTAGGGGATCATGGGCAGGAGCTTGGCGAGGTAGCCCAGGGCCACGATGTTGGCGGTCTTGGGGTTGCCCAGCTCCTGGGCGATATCGTAGAAGGGCACCTTCTTCAGCTGGCCGTACTGGCAGGTGGGCTCGATGTCCACCATGGAGCTGTTGAGGATCAGGGTGCCGTTGGGATCCATCATGTCCTGATAGTCGTGGAGGGAACGCTCATCAAAGATCAGCATGATATTGGCCTCGGAGATGATGGGGCTCTCCACCTGGTCGGAGATGGTGATGTTGCACATGGTGCGGCCGCCGCGTTTCTCCTGCCCGTAGAAGGGCACGAAGGTCACGCGGAAACCGGCCTTGATGGCGGCGTCACAGAGGCTCTCGCCCAGGGTGATGACGCCCTGGCCGCCGATGCCGGAGAGCAGCAGTTCCTGCTTCATATCACTTGTCCTCCTTTTCCGTGTCCTTGATGACGCCCAGAGGATAGACCTCGGTCATCTTCTCATCGATCCAGTCCAGGGCCTTCACCGCGGACATGCCCCAGCCGGTGGGACAGGGAGACAGGACCTCCACGAAGCCCATGCCCTTGCCCTGGAGCTGCAGCTCGAAGGCCCGCTTCAGAGCCCGCTTGCACTGGTTGATGCGGGCGGGGGTGTTGACGGTGACGCGCTCGCTGTAGCACACGCCGGGCAGCATGGCTAGGATCTCCGCCATCTTCACGGGGTAGCCGGAGTTGTCCTCACAGCGGCCGGTGGGAGCGGGAGCGGTGGAAGCCGTCTGGCCCATGAGGGTGGTGGGGGCCATCTGGGCGCCAGTCATGCCGTAGATGGCGTTGTTGATGAAGATGACGCTGAACTTCTCGCCCCGGATGCCGGCGTGCATGATCTCGGCCATGCCCTCGGACACCAGGTCGCCGTCGCCCTGATAGACCATCACGAACTTGCTGGGGTCCGCCCGCTTGATGCCGGTGGCGGCGGCGGGGGCCCGGCCGTGAAGGGCCATCATCATATCCATATTGTAGTAGCGGTCGGAGAGACAGGAGCAGCCGATGGGCCAGACCATGATGCCGTTGTCCTGCAGGCCCATCTCGTCGATGAGCTCGCCGATGAGCTTGCCGACGATGCCGTGGCCGCAGCCGCCGCAGTAGGTGGTCACGGAATCGGTGAACACCTTGGGTTTCTCATAGATCACTTTCATCTCAGCACACCTCCATCTTCCGGATCTGCTCCAGAACTACCTTGGGAGAGGGCGTGGTGCCGCCCAGCTTGCCGAAGAAGCTGACGTCCCGCTTGTTCTCCACGGAAAGCTTCACATCCTCCACCATCTGACCGGCGCTGAGCTCGCAGACCAGGAACTTCTTCCCGGTGATGCCGGCGAAGGCCTTCTGGGGGAAGGGCCAGAGGGAGATGGGACGGATCATGCCCACCTTGATGCCCTCGGCGCGGGCCAGGTTCATGGCGCTGACGCAGACGCGGGCCATGGAGCCGTAGGCCACCAGGATGATGTCGGCATCCTCCAGGTTGTAGCTCTCCCAGCGCTCCTCGGCCTCCCGGATGACCTTGTACTTGGCCTGGAGACGGTCGTTGAACGCGCCCCACTGCACGGCGCCGTCGCCGCAGGTGACGACCTTATGGGGCTCCTTGTCCTTGCCGCAGCCGCGCAGGGCGTTGGGCAGCTCGGAGGGAACGGGGAGCTCCGGACGCCCGGGCAGCTCCACGCTCTCGCGCATCTTAGCCAGGGTGGCGTCGCTGAGGAGGATGACGGGGTTGCGGTACTTCTCCGCCAGCTCGAAGCTCTCCTGCATCAGTTCGCACATCTCCTGCACAGAGTAGGGGGCCAGCACCAGGTTGCAGTAGTCGCCGTGGCCGCCGCCCTTGACGGCCTGGAAGTAGTCGCCCTGGGCCGCCAGGATCTCGCCGTCGGCGGGGCCGGCGCGCATGATCTCCACGATGACGGCGGGCAGATCCGCCGCGGACATGTAGCTGAGGGCCTCCTGCCCCAGGCTGAAGCCCGGGCCGGAGGTGGCGGTCATGGCCCGGTGGCCGGTGGCGGCGGCGCCGGCCACCATGTTGAAGGCGGCCACCTCAGTCTCCGCCTGGATGAAGGTGATGCCCTCCTCGGGCCGCTCCCGCATGGCGCGGGCGTAGTACTCGGGGACTTCGCTGGAGGGGGTGATGGGGTAGCCGAAGAAGAGCTTGCACCCGGCGCGGATGGCGGACTCCGCCATGGCCTGGTTGCCCTGCATGAAAACCTGATTTCCCATACTCGACCTCCTCAATCTTCCCGGTACACCGCGATGGCGGAGTCGGGACATACCCGGCCGCAGGTGCCGCAGCCGATGCAGCCCTCGCCCACCACCGGCGGGTAGTAGCTCTTCTTGTTGACCTTGGTGCCCTTGCTCAGAACACCTTTGGGGCAGAAGCGGATGCAGTATCCGCATTCCTTGCAGCGGTCAAAGTCGATCTTCACGATGTTTTTCATGGGATCTTCTGCACTTCCTTCCGTTACGATTACTGTTCTATTATATAGAACGCATATCTGATTATTAGAACCGATGGCAATAATGTAGCACGGGCGGCCCGGAATGTCAATATCCAGAATGTAATTCTCACCAATAGAAATCTTCATGTACCCACCGGGGGAAGAGCCGTTGCTTTTTGCGGAAGAGTTTGTTAGAATAGGAGGCAAATGACCACCAACCGCCCGCACAGCGGCGGGAAGAAAGAGGGAAGACGCATGACACGCCAGCCGAAATACCCGGTGCAGACGGTGATGAAGGCCATCGAGATCATCAACCTTCTGGCCAAGGAGGGCGGCAGCCAGGGCCTTGGCATCAGCGAGTTCAGCAAGGAACTGGAGATGGGCAAGAGCACCGTCCACCGCCTGCTGGATACCCTGCAGTTCTACGGCTACATCGAGAAGGACGAGGACAGCAGCCGCTACCGCCTGGGCTGGGAGCTCTATAAGATCGGCCAGCAGATTCCCCAGCAGAACCAGCTCTTCAACCTGAACCCCAGCTACCTGATGGAGCTGGGCCGCCGCACCCAGGAGACCGTGAACCTGGGCATCCTCAAGCGCAGCGAGACGGTGCTCCTCTCCAAGATCGAGGGCTCCCGGGATGCCCTGCGGGTCAGCGTGAACCCAGGGGAGTACGAGTCCATCCACGCCACGGGCATCGGCAAGGCCGTCATCTGCGAGATGAGCGACGACGAGGTGCGGGGCCTTCTCAACGGCCGGGAGACACTGACGGCCTACACCGCCCACACCATCACCCGGACGGAGGATCTCCTCTCGGAGCTGCGGACGATCCGCCGCCAGGGTTACGCCGTGGACGCCGAGGAGTACTGCCTGGGCCTTTACTGCATCGCCATGCCCATCCGGGACTACACCGAGAAGATCATCGCGGCGGTCAGCGTCTCCACCCCCACCGTCCGCATGAACGACGAGAAGAAGCGCCTGATCCTGGACGCCCTGGGCAAGTGCGCCCATGACATCTCCCGGGCCCTGGGCTACCCCCGCTGAGGGCGGCCATCGCTTAGGATGGCTCCGTATTCCGGAAAAAGCGCGGCAGAGCAACGCTCTGCCGCGCTTTCACTATGTACGGTTCCGGCGACGGGGGAGGGGGCGCCGCCCCGGCGCAGGGGGCCTTTCCCGGGGGCAGGAGGAAAGAGCGGGGCCCGCCGAACCAACAGAAAAAGCCAGCTCCCGGCCACAGGCCGGGAGCTGGCAAAATGCTTTTTTGGGGAACCGGAGCGCTTACATCTCCTTGATGGCAGCCTGGGCGGCGGCCAGACGGGCGATGGGCACACGGAAGGGAGAGCAGGACACATAGTCAAGGCCTACCTTGTGGCAGAATTCCACGCTGGAGGGATCGCCGCCGTGCTCGCCGCAGATGCCCAGGTGCAGCTCGGGGTTGGTGCCGCGGCCCAGCTTGCAGGCCATGCTCACCAGCTTGCCCACGCCCACCTGATCCAGCTTGGCGAAGGGATCGTTCTCATAGATCTTCTTGTCGTAGTAGGCACCCAGGAACTTGCCGGCGTCGTCA
>CAKTSC010000140.1 GCA_934597465.1 uncultured Dysosmobacter sp. | reverse complement strand
CCGTCCCCCGTCCCTCGTCCCGCCGCCGCAGCGGCCCTCCCGCCGGCAATGCCGCTCCGCGGCGAGCCGGACAGCAGGCACCACAAATAGAAGCAGGCAGCCGACCGGGCCCCCGTCCCCCGTCCCACCGTCCCGGGAAAAGTCCAGGAAGGGGCCGGAGCCCCCTCCTGGTTTCCGCCGTCACCGACGGCGGAAAGAACAGGATCATTTTTCCCGGCGGCGTGTACGCCGGGAAAAATCCCTCTCACGGAGCGACGTGTGAAAAGAGTTCGGCCCCCACGGGGCCGAACCCTTTTCGCGCCAAAGCGCAGTGCAATGCCCCCTCCGGCGATGCCGGAGGGGG
This sequence comes from uncultured Dysosmobacter sp., assembly GCA_934597465.1. Taxonomy (GTDB): domain Bacteria; phylum Bacillota; class Clostridia; order Oscillospirales; family Oscillospiraceae; genus Oscillibacter. The sequence goes on along the minus strand of CAKTSC010000140.1, from coordinate 4,348 downwards.
CATTGGCCATCGTGCCGCCCAGCGGCGCAGGGCAGGGGGCATCTAAAGGGGGGACGCCAGTCCCCCCTTTAAGCTCAGACATATTTTTGCTGCGTAACATCAAAGACGCCTCTCGTGGTGATGCGCAGGCTGGGGATCACCGGCAGCGCCATGAAGGAGAGGGTCATGAAGGGATCCACCCCCCGGCTGACGCCCAGGGCGTAGGCCTTCTCCTTGGCCTCCTCCAGCCGCTGGTTGACCACGGGAAGGGGCTCGTCGCTCATGATGCCCGCGATGGCCAGGGGCACCTCCGCCACGGGGGCCCCCTGATCCCAGACCACGATGCCGCCGCCCAGCTCCACCACCCGGTTGGCGGCGGCGGCCATGTCGGCCTCGCTGGTGCCCACCACGATGATGTTGTGGGAATCGTGGGAGATGGAGGTGGCCACGGCGCCGGACTTCAGCCCGTAGCCCTGGAGGAAGCCGATGCCGATGTGGTGGGTGTTCTTGTGCCGCTCCACCACGGCGATCTTCAGGATGTCACGCTCCGGGTCGATGCGGTCGGAGTACCCGGCGTCGGTGGTGGTGATCTCCCCCGCCACCATGCCGATGATGCCCCGGGGCCGGTGCTCGGTGAAGTCCTCCGCCGTGAGATGGCTCACGTGGAAGGTGTGGTGGGCCCGCTCCGTCAGGTAGGGATCCACCTGGGGCTCCGGGAAGTCCCGGACCGCGCCGTCCTCCGCCATGAGGACGCCCCGCTTGTAGACCTTCTCGATGCGGAAGGAGCGGAAATCGTCGATGATGACGAAGTCCGCCAGATACCCCGGCGCGATGGCGCCCCGGTTATTCAGCAGGAAGTAGCGGGCGGCGTTGTGGCAGGCCACCTTCACGGCGGTGATGGGGTCGGCCCCCAGGGAGATGGCCCGGCGCAGGATGTAGTCGATGTGCCCCTTCTCCAGCAGGTCGTTGGGGTGCTTGTCGTCGGTGCAGAACATGCAGCGCTCGGCGTACTTGTCGCAGATCAGGGGCATCAGAGCCTCCAGGTTCCGGGCGGCGGTTCCCTCCCGGATCATGATGAACTGGCCCCGCTCCAGCTTGGCGATGGCGTCGTTCACGTCGTGGCACTCATGGTCGGAGTAGACGCCCGCCGCCACGTAGGCGTTGAGGTCGTTGCCCTGGAGATCCGGGGCGTGGCCGTCGATCTTCTTGTGGTGGGCCTGGGCCGCCACGATCTTCTCCACCACCTGGTCGTCCCCGGCGATGGCCCCCACGAAGTTCATCATCTCCGCGAGGCCCTGCACCCGGGGATGGTCATAGAAGGAGTCGATGGCCCGGTAGTCCAGATTCGCGCCGGACTCGTCCAGGGGCGTCGCCGGAACGCAGGAGGGCAGCATGAAGCGCACGTCCACGGGCAGGCCCTCCGTGGCCTGGAGCATGTACTCGATGCCGTCCGTTCCCATGACGTTGGCGATCTCGTGGGGATCCGTGATGACGGTGGTGGTGCCGTGGGGCAGCACGGCCTTCACGAACTCCTTGGGGCTCACGAGAGAGCTCTCCAGATGGATGTGGGCGTCCAGGAAGCCGGGGAGGACGATCTTCCCCCGCATGTCCACCTCCTCCACGCCCTGATAGCTGCCCATGCCCACGATGAGCCCCTCCGCCACGGCGATGTCCGCCGTGCAGAGCTCGTTGGAGAAGACATTGACATAGGTGGCGTTCTTCAGCACCAGGTCGGCCTTCTCCCGGCCCGCCGCCGCGGCGATGACCCGGCGCTTCTTGATGAGTTTCCGGTTGATCTTGCCAGCATAGCTCTCCGCCATAGGGACCCTCCTTCTCAAACCGTCCGTGTTATTTATTTTACTTATGTCTTGTATCAATGATTTTGATGTTTGATGGCAGTATACACGATGCCGGTGCAAATGTCCATCGTTTTTTCGGAATTTTTCCGCCGGAAAGGGAAAAAATCCCCCGAGGGCCGAAGCCCTCGGGGGGATGGGGGGATCAATCGAAGAAGAGGCAGCCGCTGGTGGTGGTGATGTCGGCGAAGCTGGCCCCGTCGCCCAGGGTGAGGTGGCCCTTCTTCCCCGCGAAGGGGTGGTCCTGGTCCTTGGCCCGGATGTCGCCGGAGGTGCTGGCGAAGTCCAGGGTGAGGCCCATGTCCTCCGGCAGGCGGAGGCAGACGCTGCCGCTGGTGGTCTCGGCGTCCAGGCGGAAGGTCTCGTCGGTCTCCAGGGTCATGTCGCCGCTGACGGTGGAGAAGTCCAGCTCCCCGAAGGTCCCGCTGAGGTAGGCGCTGCCGCTGGTGGTGGAGACATCGGTCTGGGGGAAGCCGCCCCGGGCGTAGACGCCGCCGGAGACGGTCTCGATGTCCAGCTCCGCCGCCGTGAGGTCCAGGACGGTGACATGGGCGGAGACGGTGGCCGCATCCAGCTCCGCGAGACTCTGGGCCAGGGCTTCCGGCAGCCGGACGGTGAGGACCTTGCGCCAGGTGACATCCCGGCTGGGCTGGCCGTCGAAGCGGAGCTTCAGCTCGCCGTCCTCCACAGTGTAGAGGAGGCGGCAGTCCTCGGTGAGCTCCACCTCGGAATCCTCCTCCAGGCGGATGCTGTCCCCGCTCCAGGGCTGGACGGTGACATCGCCGCTGGTCCAGGAGAGGTCCAGCTCAGTGATGCCGTCCGCCGGGACGGTGTACTCCGCGTGGTAGGGGAGGTCCAGGGACGCGCTGGCGGAGGTGCTGGCGGAGTCCCCGGCGGCCTGCTGGAAGATGGGGAACTGCCAGGTGCTGCCGGACTCACGGTCCATGCGGCCCACCAGCAGCACGGCGGCGGTCAGCAGCCCCACCATCAGCGCCGCGCCCAGGCCGATCCAGAGCCCCACATGGTGGCGGCGGAGGGGGCGGCCGGAGGCGGTGTAATCCCGGAGGACCCGGTCGATGACGGTCTCCGGCGGGTCCATGGCGGCCACGGCGTCGGCCTCATCCAGGCCCTCGTCCAGGCGGTCACTGAGCATCTCCTCATAGTAGTCCAGCTGGCGCCGGCGCTCCTCCTTGGGGAGGGGACGGAGGCCCCGGGCCAGCTTCTCCAGGTATTCACGTTTCGTCATTCGCGACACTCCCTTGCATGAAATCGAAAATGCGGTCCAGCTCCTCCCGGCTGTCCAGGAAGTCCTGGAGCTGCCGCCGGCCCTGGGGGGTCAGGTGGTAGAACTTCCGGAGGCGGCCGTTGTGCTCCACACTGTAGGAGCTGAGGGCGCCCCCCTGCTCCAGGCGGCGGAGGATGGGATAGAGGGTGGACTCCGAGAGGGCGACGCTGCCGCTGAGGTCCTTGATGATCTGGTAGCCGTAGGAATCCCCCCGGCAGAGCGCCGCCAGGACGCAGTGATCCAGCAATCCGCGCTTGAGCTGCGGGTCCAGCATGGCGGCACCTCCTTTGCCCTGTGATGGGATATACTATACATTGCGCAGTATTATTTGTCAAGGGGTATTTTCCTGAATTTCCCCGGACCGGCCTTGCGGCCCCTCCCAGCCTGTGGTAAAATAGGGAAAACTGTTGGGAGGCGATGGGGTGCCAAGATTCATGTCCGACGAGGAAGGGAGCATGGAGACCATCTACCGCAGCCGCGGCTCCCTCTGGTGGGGTCTCGCCGCCCTGGTGGGCTGGCTTTTTCTCCTCAGCCCACGGCTGGGCTGGCTGGTGGATCTCGTCCCGCCGCCGTATGACGACGCGGCCTACTTTATCTATAGTTACTCCATCCTGGGCAGCATGCTGGGCATCGTCCTCTGCGTGATCCAGCTGCTCCGGGACCGGCCGGCGCTGCGGGCCGGTGACCGGGGCGTCTGGTTCCGGCTCTCCCTGCGGCGGCAGGGGACGGTCCCCTGGCGGCGGATCTCCGGGATCTCCCTGGCTCCGGACGGGACCACGGTGCTGCTGCATCTCTACGGCGGGAGCGCGTCGGAGGAGACACCCCTGGCAAGGCCCGCCCCCGGCGGCGAATGGGTGCTGCCGCTGCCCCTGCGCCGGAAGGTCCGACAGCCGGAGCGGGCCTGCCAGACGCTGCAGGAGTGGTATAGAGTCTTCGGTTCCCGCCCGCGGGACGCCATTCCCCTGCCGGAGGCGGAGGCCCGGGAGCTGCGGCGGCAGGCCGCGTGGGAGCGCCGTGGCCTCGCCACCCTGCGCCTGATACTGACCGTCCTCTCCGTCCGGCTGTGGCTCCTCTGGTTTTTCCTGTATCTCTTTGCCTGCATCGGCGTGGAGAAGCTGCTGGCGCTCCCGCCCCTTGCGATCCTGGGGATCTGCTTTCCGCCCTTCCTCCTCTCCTATTTCTGGCTCCGCCGCCGGATCCGGCAGGGCCTCGCCGCCCTGCAGAAGGC
>CAKTSC010000139.1 GCA_934597465.1 uncultured Dysosmobacter sp. | reverse complement strand
CCAGAGCCCATCATTGCTCGCCGGAAAGTCCTTCGGAGTTTTTCGGGAGCGGAAACGGCGGCCAGCGAGGCTGACGAGGCAGCCGGGCTGGCGCCCGGCAACGAGGAAAACGAAGCGGGCCGTTGTTTCGGCCCTGAAAAACGGTGTCTGCCCTTGCCAAGCGAGGGCAAAAGGAGGGCGGCCAATGAAAACGGGACTTTCCCCCCAGCGGAGACGCTGGATCCTCGCCGTCCGGGGCCTGATGGCCCTGGCGGCGGGGCTCACCTGCGCCCTGGTGCTCTTCCTTCTGGGCTACGTGCTGTTCCGGGGCATCCCCCACATCACCTGGGAGCTCCTCTCTACCGCCCCCAGCATTCTGGCGAACCGGGTGGGCATCCTGCCGGACATCCTGAATACCGTCTACATCGTGCTGGCCACGGTGGTCATCGTGGTGCCTCTCGGGGCCGGGGCCGCCGTCTACCTCAACGAGTACGCCGAGAACAAGAAGATGGTGGCCGCCATCGAGTACGCCGCCGAGACCCTCTCCGGCATCCCTTCCATCATCTACGGTCTCGTGGGCATGATCATGTTCTGCGGCAAGGGCTCCTCCCTGCTGGCGGGCGCCCTGACCCTGGTCATCATGAACCTGCCCACCGTCATGCGCACCACCCAGGAGAGCCTGAAGACCGTGCCCCAGAGCTACCGGGAGGGCGCCTTCGGCCTGGGGGCCGGCAAGTGGCGGGTCATCCGCACGGTGGTGCTGCCCGGCTGCGTGGACGGCGTCATCACCGGCTGCATCCTGGCGGTGGGACGCATCGTGGGCGAGTCCGCGGCCCTGCTCTACACGGCGGGCTTCGGCCACGCCCTGAACGAACTGTGGAAGGGCCTCCACACCTCCGGCGCCACCCTCACCGTTTCCCTCTACCTCTACGCCAAGGAGGACGGCCGCTTTGACGAGGCCTTCGCCATCGCCGCCATCCTGCTGGCCCTGACCCTGCTCATCAACCTGGCGGCCGCCGCCGTGGGGCGGTACTTCCGGAAAAGGAGGAGCCTATGAGCGACATCCTGACGGCAAAAAGCTTAAACCTCTGGTACGGGGAGCATCACGCCCTCCACGATGTGTCCCTTGCCATGCCGGAGAGGAGCATCACGGCCCTCATCGGGCCCTCCGGCTGCGGCAAGTCCACCTTTTTGAAGACACTCAACCGGATGAACGACCTCATCCCCGGGGTGAAGATCACCGGGGAGGTGGAGTACCAGGGCAGCAACATCCTCTCCCCCGGGGTGGATGTCAACGCCCTGCGCCGGGAGATCGGCATGGTCTTCCAGAAGCCCAACCCCTTCCCCATGAGCATCTACGACAACGTGGCCTACGGGCCCCGCACCCACGGTGTCCGCAACCGCGCCAAGCTGGACGACATCGTGGAGCGCTCCCTCCGGGGCGCGGCCATCTGGGACGAGGTGAAGGATCGCCTGAGAAAGAACGCCCTGGGTCTCTCCGGCGGCCAGCAGCAGCGCCTGTGCATCGCCCGGGCTCTGGCCGTGGAGCCCCGGGTGCTGCTGATGGACGAGCCCACCAGCGCCCTCGATCCCATCTCCACCTCCCGCATCGAGGAGCTGGCCCTGGAGCTGAAGGAGAACTACACCATCGTCATCGTCACCCACAACATGCAGCAGGCCGTCCGCATCTCGGACAAGACCGCCTTCTTCCTGCTGGGAGAGCTGGTGGAGTGCGGCGATACCGAGCGGCTCTTCTCCCAGCCCACGGACAAGCGCACCGAGGACTACATCACCGGCCGCTTCGGCTGAGCCGGGGCCAAAAATCATCGCCCACCGGGCGGAAGGAGGAATCCGGATGCGAAGCCGATTTGACCAGCAGCTCTCGCTGCTGAACCGGGCCCTCATCGAAATGGGGGCCCTCTGCGAGGAGGTCATCGCGCTGGCGGCCAAGGCCGTTCTGACAGAGGACGGCTCCCTGGCGGAAAAGGTGGCCCCCCTGGATCGGGAGATCGACCAGAAGGAGCGGGAGATCGAGTCCCAGTGTTTGAAGCTGCTGCTCCAGCAGCAGCCGGTGGCCCGGGATCTCCGGCTGATCTCCGCTGCCCTGAAGATGATCACCGACATGGAGCGCATCGGCGACCAGGCCGAGGACATCGCCGAGATCGTCCGCACCGTCCAGGGCCACGGCCCCGAGACCATGGACATCGTCCGGAAAATGGCCACCGCCGCCATCCAAATGGTGACGGAAAGCATTGAAGCCTACGTAAAAAGTGATATAATGCTGGCTAAGAAGGTCGTTTCCGATGATGATACCGTGGACGCCTGCTTTGACCAGGTGAAATCCGCCCTCATCGCCCACATCGCCGCCGATCCCGCGGACGGTGAGTACGCGGTGGATCTTCTCATGATCGCGAAATATTTTGAGCGCATCGGGGATCACGCCACCAACATCGCCGAGTGGGTGATCTTTTCCGTCACCGGTGTGCATGGGGAGGTTCACTTATGATCTGGTGCGTGGAGGATGACGCCAGCATCCGGGATATCGAGATCTACGCCCTGCGCTCGGCGGGCTTTGAGGCCCGAGGCTTCGCGGACGGCGACAGCTTCTGGGCCGCCGCCCAGCGGGAGCGTCCGACCCTGGTGGTGCTGGACATCATGCTGCCCGGCGTGGACGGGGTGGAGCTGCTGCGCCGGATGCGCGCGGATCCCGCCCTCTCCGCCGTGCCGGTGGTGATGGCCACCGCCAAGGGGGCGGAGTATGACAAGGTGCAGGCCCTGGATCTGGGGGCGGACTACTACCTTACCAAGCCCTTCGGCGTGATGGAGTTCCTCTCCTGCGTCCGCTCGGTGCTGCGCCGCTGCGGCGGGGAGCCCCGCAGCTCCGCCCTGAGTCAGGACGGCCTGCGCCTGGATCCCGGCACGCGGCTCGTTACCGTGGACGGGGAGCGGGCGGCCCTGACCTTCAAGGAGTTCGAGCTGCTGCGGCTCTTTCTGAGCCACTCCGGCACGGCCTTCACCCGGGATCAGCTGATGAGCGAGATCTGGGGTACCGACTACTGCGGGGAGACCCGCACCGTGGATATGCACATCCGCACCCTCCGGGCGAAGCTGGGGCCCTACGGCCACTGCATCGAGACCGTCCGGGGCGTGGGCTACCGATGGGAGGGCGGACAATGACAAGAAAGATCTTCCGCTCCATCCTGCTGGCGGCGGCCGCCGCCCTGCTGGCGAGCCTTGCCACCGTCATGGGCATCCTCTACCCCTACTTCACCTCCCTCCAGGAGGGGGAGCTGGAGCAGGAGCTGACCCTGGCCTCCGCCGCCGTGGAGGAGGGGGGGCTTTCCTACCTCCAGCGCCTGAGCTCCGGCACCGTGCGCCTTACCTGGGTGGCAGCCGACGGCACCGTGCTCTATGACAGCGAGGCGGATCCCGCCGCTATGGAGAACCACGCCGACCGCCGGGAGATCCGGGACGCCCTGGCCTACGGCCACGGCCAGGACAGCCGCTCCTCCGCCACGCTGCTGGAGGAGACCCTCTACCGGGCCCGGCGGCTCTCGGACGGCACTGTGCTCCGGGTCTCCGCCGGGCGGGCCACCGTTGTGCGCCTGCTGCTGGGGACGCTGCAGCCCATGCTTGTGGTGCTGGCGGCGGCGCTGATCCTCAGCGCCTTCCTGGCGAGCCGCCTCTCCCGCCGTATCGTGGAGCCCCTGAACCGGCTGGATCTGGAGCATCCCCTGGAGAACGACTGCTATGAGGAGCTCTCGCCCCTGCTGGGCCGCATCCACCGCCAGCGCCAGCAGATCGACAGGCAGATGGCGGAGCTCCGCCGCCAGAGCGACGAGTTCCGGCAGATCACCGCCAGCATGCAGGAGGGCCTGGTGCTGCTGGACGCGGAGGGCAAGGTGCTGAGTATCAACCCCGCCGCCCAGCGGATCTTCCACGCGGAGGAGCGCCAGGTGGGCCGGGATTTCCTGACGGTGGACAGGAGCCGCCCCATGAGCGAGGCCCTGCGCCGCTGCCTGGACACCGGCCACAGCGAGCTCCGGGAGGAGCGCCGGGGCCGGGCCTGCCAGTTCGACCTCAGCCGCATCACCTCCGGCGGCAAGACCGTGGGCGCGGTGGTGCTGGCCTTCGACGTGACCGACCGGGAGAGCGCCGAGCGGGCCCGGCGGGAGTTCACCGCCAACGTCTCCCACGAGCTGAAGACCCCCCTCCAGGGGATCCTGGGCAGCGCCGAGCTTATCGAGAACGGCCTCGTAAAGCCCGAGGACGTGCCCCGCTTCGTGGGCCACATCCGCGCCGAGACCCAGCGGCTCATGGCCCTGATCCAGGACATCATCCGTCTCTCCCAGCTGGACGAGGGGGAGCTCCCCGCCTTCCAGCCCACCGACCTCTACGACGCCGCCCGGGAAGCCGTGGCCGCCGTGGCCCGGGCGGCGGAGGAACGCCACGTCACCGTGACGCTCCGGGGCGGCAGCGCCGTGATCTCCGGCGTTCCGGCCCTGCTGCGGGAGGTGGCCGGCAACCTTTGCGACAACGCCGTGAAGTACAACGTGGACGGCGGCAGCGTCACCGTCACCGTGGAGCGGGACGGCGGCAGCGCCGTCCTCACGGTGGAGGATACCGGCGTGGGCATCGCGCCGGAGCAGCAGGAGCGCATCTTCGAGCGCTTCTACCGGGTGGACAAGAGCCACTCCAAGGCCTCCGGCGGCACCGGCCTGGGCCTCTCCATCGTC